>JAGREZ010000148.1 GCA_020446285.1 Geminicoccaceae bacterium | reverse complement strand
ACCAGCATTTCGTCCGCTCGATCCTCGCGATCATGAAGGATGGCGGCGTACGCCTCTCCAATGGCGATCTGGTCATGCCCGATCCGGTCATCGTCGGCCGCAATCCCGCCAAGATCGAGGCTTTGGCGAAGGCGCACGGCATCGAACGCTGGTCCTCCGATCTCGACGCCTGCCTCGCCGACGAACGCGACACGCTGTTCTTCGACGCCGGCACGACGCAGATGCGCTGCGGGCTGCTGGAGCGCGCCATCAATGCCGGCAAGGACATCTATTGCGAGAAGCCCACAGCCGACAATCTCGAGGACGCGCTCGCCATCGCGAAGCTCGCCCGCGAGCGCGGCGTGCGCAACGGCGTGGTTCAGGACAAGCTGTTCCTGCCCGGTCTGGTCAAGCTCAAGGGCCTGATCGACAGCGGCTTTTTCGGCCGCATCCTGTCGGTGCGCGGCGAGTTCGGCTACTGGGTGTTCGAGGGTGACTGGCGCGAGGCGCAGCGGCCGTCCTGGAACTACCGCAAGGCCGATGGCGGCGGCATCATCCTCGACATGCTCTGCCACTGGCGTTACGTCATCGACAATCTGTTCGGCGACATCCGGTCGCTCTCCTGTCTCGGCGTGACGCACATTCCCGAGCGCGTCGACGAGAACGGCAAGACCTACAAGGCCGATGCCGACGACGCCGCCTATGCCACCTTCGAGCTCGTCGACGGAACGGTCATCCAGATCAATTCATCATGGTGCACGCGCGTGCGCCGCGACGATCTCGTCACCTTCCATGTCGACGGCACCCACGGTTCGGCGGTGGCCGGTCTGTTCTCCTGTGTCAGCCAGCACCGGGTCAACACGCCCAAGCCGGTATGGAGCCCCGATCTGCCCAACAGCATCGACTTTTTCGAAACCTGGGAAACGGTTCCCGACGTGCAGGACTATCCCAACGGTTTCCGCACCCAGTGGGAAATGTATATCCGCCATCTCTTCGAGGGCGGTGAATGGCGCTACGACCTGATGGCCGGCGCGCGCGGCGTGCAGCTTGCCGAGCTGGGGCTCAAGAGCTGGGCCGAGCGCCGCTGGCTCGACGTTCCGAAGCTGGAGGCCTGATCCATGACCGAAGTGAAACTGCCGAACGGCAATCGTGTCGAAAGCTACAGGCTCGGCGGGCCGGGCGATTTTTCCGCACCCGATGTCGCCTGGAACCGCATCGCCTTCGCCGCGGCGCATGTCGTTGCCGATCCGTTCGCCGAGGTCGATCCGTGGCTCGAGCCCGCCATCGACTGGGACGCGACCATGGCCTATCGCCACCATCTCTGGCGCCACGGCTTCGCCATCGCCGAGGCCATGGACACCGCCCAGCGCGGCATGGGCCTGTCATGGGAACACGCGCTCGACCTCATCCGCCGAAGTGTGAAGGAAGCGGCGACCGTCGAGGGCGCGAAGGTCTATTCCGGCGTGGGCACCGATCATGTGGCCCCCTCGCCCGACATGACACCCGGTGCGATCAGGGACGCCTATCTCGAACAGCTCGAAGCGGTCGAGGGTGTCGGCGGACGGGTCATCCTGATGGCCAGCCGCGCCCTTGCCGCGGGCAAGCGTCCGGGCGAGGATTACATCCGCGTCTACAGCGACGTGCTCTCGCAGGCGAAGGAGCCCGTCATCATCCACTGGCTCGGCGACATGTTCGACCCCGCGCTCGAAGGCTACTGGGGCTCCACCGATGTCGCCACCGCCATGGATACCTGCCTTGCCATGCTGCGCGAGAACGCCGCGAAGATCGACGGCATCAAGATCTCGCTGCTCTCCAGTGAAGCGGAAATCACCATGCGCCGGCGTCTGCCGGAGGGTATCCGCATGTATACCGGCGACGATTTCAACTATGCCGAACTGATCGAGGGTGACGAAAAGGGCCATTCCGACGCGCTGCTCGGCATCTTCGACGCCATCGCCCCGGCGGCGGCCTCCGCACTCAAACATCTGGCGGCCGGCAACAGCGAGCGGTTCAATGCGCTGCTGGAACCGACCGTTCCGCTTTCACGCCATATCTTCAAGGCGCCGACCCGCTTCTACAAGACCGGCGTCGTGTTCCTTGCCTGGCTCAACGGTCACCAGAGCCACTTCACCATGGTCGGCGGTCAGGAATCGACCCGCTCGACGCAGCATCTGGCCGAGCTCTTCCGCCTTGCCGACAAGGCCGGCCTGCTCGCCGATCCCGAGCTTGCGGCACGGCGCATGAACCTCGCCATGCAGATTCGCGGGGTCGCGTGATGCCCGAAACCTCGCAGCTCTCGATCAACCTCGCCACGGTCCGCGCCCGCTACGAGATCGGGGAAATCCTCGATGCGGTCGCCCGCCACGGCATCCCGGCGGTGGCTCCCTGGCGCGACCAGATCGCCTCCATCGGGCTCAAGGAGACATCGAAGCGCATCCGCGATCTCGGCCTGAAGGTTTCCGGCGTCTGTCGCGGCGGCATGTTCCCGGCTGCCGACAAGGCGGCCTATGAGGCCAATCTCGAGGACAATGTCCGCGCGGTCGAGGAGGCGGCGGAACTGGATGCGGCCTGCCTCGTGCTGGTGGTGGGCGGCATTCCCGAAGGCTCGCGCGATCTCGCCGGCGCCCGCCGGCAGGTCCGCGACGGCATCGCCTGGCTGGAAGAGCGTGCGAGCGCTGCCGGCGTCAGGCTCGCGATCGAGCCGCTGCATCCCATGTACTGCGCCGACCGCGCGGTGGTGAACACCATGGGCCATGCCCTCGACATCTGCGAGGATGTCGGCGGCAATGTCGGTGTCGCATGCGATGTCTACCATGTGTGGTGGGATCCGGATCTCGACGCGCAGATCAGGCGTGCGGGCAAGGCGAAACTGCATGCCTTCCACATCTGCGACTGGCTGCGCGACACCAGGGATCTGCTGCTCGACCGCGGCATGATGGGCGACGGCGTGATCGACATTCGCGGCATCCGCGAAAAGGTCGAGGCCGAGGGCTTCGACGGCTTCCACGAGGTCGAGATCTTCTCGCGCGACGATTGGTGGAAACGGGACATCGACGAGGTGCTCTCCACCTGCATCGAGCGTCACAAGAGCTGCTGCTGATCAGATCCGGACCGGTCCCGCCGGTCCCCCCCGGTTCCGTCGCACCAGACACCGGATGGACAGCGGACCGCCATCCGGATGTCACCCGGCAGGTCGGTGAACCCTGTCAGGCTGGCTGGCTACCAGGCGAGGAAGATCCCGACATCACCCGGCAGGCCGCCCGGAAAATTGAGGATCTGCGCCTTGAGCTTGTAGCCGAGCGGTTCCAGTTCCTTCTGGTAGAGCTCCCAGCCCCGCGCCGCCTTGCCGGTCAGCGTCGATGGCCAGTTCGATTCGAAATTGTTGATCGCCCGGCCCTTGTCGGAACACCAAGACGAGGGAAAGCGCATGACCTGGATCTCGTTCTTCTCATGCTCGACGGCGTTCAGGATCGACCGGTTCAGCTTTTCCCGCCAGGTCGGCTGCAAATCGTCATGCATGAAATCGTGATACAGCGCGTCCTCGTCGCCCTGCCGTTCCTTCATGCGCTCCATCGCCTTGCGGAGATTCTCGCGTTCGATCTCCGCCGCGCGCGCCCTGACCTGATCCAGATCGATCACACCGCTCATCGTCACTCTCCTCCTGCCTGTCCTTTGCACGGCACGGGCATCATACTGTGGAAATTTGCGTGGCCGACAAGCGAAACTCCGCATTTGCGGCGTTTGACCGCTCCCGCTTTCAGACCTTGCGGCGCCTCGACTTGGCGAAGGTGTCGAAGGCCACGGCCAGCACGATGATGACGCCGATGATGATCTGCTGGACGTAGGAACTGACATTGTTGAGCACGAGGCCATTGAGCAGCACGCCGATCAGGAGTGTGCCGATGACCGTGCCGAACACGGTGCCGATGCCGCCGAAGAGCGACGTTCCGCCGATGACCACCGACGCGATGACGGTGAGTTCGTAGGTCAGCCCCGCGACCGCCTCGGCGGAATTGAGCCGCGCCGACAGGATGAAGCCGCCGAGGCCGGCAAGCGCGCCCATGAGGAGATAGACCTGCAGGGTGATCCGGTCGACATCGACACCCGACAACCGCGCCGCCTCGGGATTGCCGCCGACGGCATAGACCCTGCGGCCGAAGCGGCTGTAGCTCAGGACGATATGGGCGATGAGTGCCAGCCCGAGAAAGACGACCACCGGGACAGGCACCGGACCGACATAGCCCTGCCCCCAGAAGGTGTAGCCGGCATCGAAGCCGCTCACCGGTCCGCCGCCGGCAAAAAGGAGGGCCGCGCCGCGAAAGGCCGACATGCCGCCAAGGGTCACGACGAAGGGTGGCACCT
>JAGREZ010000147.1:12114-17871 GCA_020446285.1 Geminicoccaceae bacterium | reverse complement strand
TACCTCGACCCGATGGCCGTTAGTTTTGCGGCGGGGCTTCCGTACGGGAGGGGGGGACGGTGATTTCGTTCTGTTCGCTGACCGTTTCCTTTACCCGCGCCTTTCCGTCCTCCACCACATAGATCCTGTCGGCGACATCGAGGAGTTCGTGGCGGTGGCTGATGGTGAGAACGGCGATGTCACGGGAGAGGCGGCGGATTTCGCCGGCGATGGCAATCGCGGTGGCGGGGTCGAGGGCGCTCGTGACCTCGTCGAGAATGAGGAGACGGGGTTGGTGGACCAGCGCGCGGGCAAGTGCCAGACGCTGGCGCTGGCCGCCGGAGAGGCGTCCGCCGCGCTCGCCGACGACTTCCTCGAGGCCGCCCGGCAGCGAACGGACGAATTCGTCGACACCTGACAAGGCGAGGACCCGCCACAGACGTTCGTCCGGAATGTCGTCGCCGAGAGTGAGATTTTCCCTTATCGAGTCATGCAGCAGCACCACATCCTGCGGAACATAGCCGACCAGACGGCGCCAGCTGTTCAGGTCGATGTCTTCGAGCGGCCTGTCATCGATGAGAATGTCGCCGGTGCGTGACTGATGGAGCCCGAGAAGCAGATCGATGATGGTCGTCTTGCCGCCGCCCGACGGGCCGGTGAGCACGGTGAGTTCATGCGCCTTCACATCGAGGTCGATGCCGCGCAGGACGGGGCGCTCGCTGTGCGCGAACTGGACGTCCCTGAAGCTTATGAGCCGCTCGAAGGTGGCGGGCGCCGTGCCGGGATTGGGCTCGAAATCGGCCGCCGTCTCGTCGATCAGCTCGCGTGCCGACCAGAAGGCGCTCTCGACCAGGAGGGCCTTCTGGTAGGCCTTCTGCAGTTTCGCCACGGTCTGCACCGTGCGTGCGACGATGACGCCGGAGACCAGCAGTTCGGAAAGCGGGACGTCGAAGGTCGTCGAAAGTACATAGAAGCCGGTGCCGAGAAAGATCGCCATCACCGCGTCCTGCAGGTTGGCGACGGCTTCGCGCGCGATCACCTGCCGGCGCAGCGCCTTGCGGACGGCGCGGATCTTCTTGTCGAGCAATGCCGCGAACGGTGCCTGACGGTCCATCGCGCGGATGAGCTTGAGATTGCTCAGCGTATCCGAGAGGAAGATGAGGAGATCGCGGGTGCGCCGGGTCTGGGCGAAGCCGGAGCGTTTGGCGAGCCGCACGAGCGAGTGCATCGCGACGATCATCACCAGTCCCATGGCGAAGGCGACGAGCGCCAGTTTCCACGAGACGACGAGTGCGACGATGGCGAACACCACGGACTGTGCGGCAAAGGCGAGGAAGGTGGCGGCCAGCACATAGGCTTCCGCCGCGCGGGTGGCGTCGTTGCTGACGACCGTGGTGATCCGGCCGCTCGGCTGACGGATGAAATAGCGCCAGCGCACCCGCATGAGATTGCGCACGACGTCGCGGCGGAGATCGCTCGCGACCTCGGCCGAGGTGAAGCCGACAAAGGACATGGCCGCCAGCGTGAGCAGGGACTTGAAGACCAGCGTGCCTACCATCAGCAGCAGCAGCGGCGCCAGTTCGACGGAAAGCCCGAGCCCGTCGATGATGCCGGTGACGATGCCGTGGGCGGGCGATCCGGCGTCGCCCTGACCGGTGGCGACCGTCACGATCGGCAGCAGCGTGGCGAGGCCAAGCCCCTCGATCAGGTTGGCGAAAACCAGACAGGCAAGTACCGCCCAGGCCCGCGTCGGGTTGGTCGAAAAGAAGATGCCGATCAGACCGCGCATGAATTCCTCGAAAATGGGCGCTGCTGGTGGATCGAACCCGACATTTGAATCCCGCAGCCGACGAGGCAAGGGCGCGGTTATTACATTCAAATGTCGGGATCATTTGATCCACCACGAGGCCGGATACAGGATCGGTGCCGATGCAACAAGCCGGGGGTTGCGATCAGGTTTCCGCGAAACGCGCGCGAAGCTCCGTCTTCAACACCTTGCCGTAATTGTTTTTCGGCAGCCCGGTGAGCCTGAGATATGTCTTCGGGCGCTTGAACCGGGCGATGTGATCGAGGCAATGCCGGTCGAGTTCGCAATCCTCCGTCGGCGATGCCTCGACGATACATGCGACAATGCGCTCACCCCATTCCGGATCGGGAATGCCGATCACCGAGACCTCGCGGATGCCCGCATGGCGCAGCAGCACTTCCTCGACCTCGCGTGGATAGACATTGGTGCCGCCGGAGATGATGAGATCCTTCGAGCGATCCTTGAGGGTGACGAATCCGTCCTCGTCCATCTCGCCGACATCGCCCGTCCGCAGCCAGCCATCGCCCATGGTGCGCCGCGTCGCTTCCGGATCGCGCCAGTAGCCGGGGACGACGGAGGCACCGCGCGCCATGATCTCGCCGCGTTCGCCTTTGGGTAGCGCCAGACCCTGCGCATCACCGATCCTCACCTCGACCACGGTCTGCGCGGTTCCTGCCGACTGCAGCCGCTCGCGATAGCGCGGGTGGCCGGTATTGGCGTGGGCCGCCTTGTCCAGGGCCGTGATCGTCATGGGGCTTTCGCCCTGGCCGTAGAGCTGCGCGAAGCGGTGGCCGAAGGTCGCGTGCGCCTCGTCGAGATCGGCGAGATACATGGGCGCACCACCATAGACGACCGTCTTGAGATTGCGCCAGTCACCGCCGTGCTCGCGGACATGGCGGGTGAGGCGCTTGACCATGGTCGGTGCGGCGAACATCGTCGTGCCGGGCCGGCGGGCGATGCCGTGTTCGATCTCCAGCGGATCGAAGCCGCCGCTCTCCGGCACGACCTGTACAGCACCCCTGGCCGCATGCGGGAACATGTAGAGCCCGGATCCGTGCGAAAGGGGGGCGGCGTGGAAGATCGCGTCGCCTTCGCCGATCGTGTCGATGTCGATGAAATAGGAATAGGTCATCGCCCGGATATTGCCGTGGGTGATCATCGCCCCCTTGGGCCGGCCGGTCGTGCCGCTCGTATAGAAGAGCCAGGCGAGATCGTCCTGATCGCGGGGCATGAGCGCGATGGGGTCGGCCTCGAGGGCATGGCGATAATCCGCAGCGTCGACCGTCAGGACCCGGCAGGCGCAATCGAGGCTGGCTGTGAACCTCTCCTCGCTCACCACGAGGCCGGCCTCGCTGTGCGCGATGGCAAATGCGAGTTCGTGCGGGTGGAGTCTGGCATTGACCGGAACCGCGGCGAGGCCGGCCCACCAGCAGGCGAGTGCTGTTTCGATATATTCGGCGCGGTTGGTGAGGATGATGGCGACCCGTGCGCCGGGTTCGAGCCCGGCACGCGAACGCATCCAGCCACCCAGCCGCGCCGCGCGACCGGCCAGCAGGGCATGGCTGCAGAAGGTCTCGCCGCCGATGGCCACGCCCGGTTCCGCGCCGCTTCGAAGCGCGTTTCGTTCGAACATGTGCGCTACGTTCAAGGTTTGCCCCCTTCGATGACAGTCCGGATGCAGATCGCCGGATCTTGTGGAAAAGCAATCATAAGTTGAATATACTCAACTCATGATTGAATCCACGTTACCCCCCCTGCTCACCGTCATCATACTCACCCGCGACGAGGAGAAAAACCTCGTCCATGCGCTCGCCAGTCTGGCACCGCTGGATGCCGACATCTGGGTCGTCGATTCGGGCAGCACCGATCGTACGGTGGAGATCGCCCGCGCGCATGGCTGCAACATCCTGCTTCGCGGCTGGACGAATCATGCCGACCAGCTCAACCGGGCGATTGGCGAGATCGGCGAGATCGGATGCCGGAGCGCCTGGTGCATGCGCCTCGACGCCGACGAGCGGCTGACCCCGGAGCTCGTCGAGGAGCTGCAGCGGGTGCTGCCGAAGATCGCCGGTGACGTGAACGGGCTGCTCGTGAAGCGACGCGTTCATTTCTGGGGGCGATGGATCCGCCATGGCGGTTACTATCCAACATGGCTCCTGCGGTTGTGGCGCACCGGCACGGCCCATTGCGAGCCGCGGGGGATGGACGAGCACATGATCCTCGAGAGCGGGCGGGTCCGGCGTCTGGCCAACGACATCATCGACGAGAACATGAAGGGTCTCGGATTCTGGACGATCAAGCATGAGGGGTATGCGGCGCGCGAGGTGCGCGAACTGCTGGCAATGGAACGGGGCGGGCGCAGCACCGGCATCGCCGGACAGGCCGGGCGTCGCCGCTGGGCCAAGGAGCGGATCTATTCAAGGGCACCGCGTCTGTGGCGGGCCGCGGCCTACTGGTTCATGCGCTATTTCGTGCAGCTCGGTTTCCTCGACGGACGCGAGGGTGCGGTGTTCCATTTCCTGCAGGGGTTCTGGTATCGCTTTCTGGTGGATGCAAGGCTGATCGAGGCGGAACTTGCGGAACGATCCGCCGTGGTGGTCGCGCCCGAGCCCGGTCCGGTGCCGCTTCCTTCGGCCCGGCCGGGTCCGGCAGGACGGGCGGCCGATCAGGAGCAAGTGCGGACCGGCGCCGGGCGAAGAGTGCCAGCAGCAGTGCCATGACGAGTCCGAGACCCAGCATCTTGAAACCGGCGCTGACCGTGAGATTGATCGAAAGCGAGGCGATGCAGCCGAGTGCCATGGCCCGTTCGGTGAGCGGCACCTCCGGCGAGACGAGCAGGAAGCGCGCGGTCCCGGCAAGGCGCAGCAGGAGCGGTACGAGCAGGATGCTCCCGGCAAGACCGACCTTCATGAGCAGGTAGAAGGGGAAGATGTGGACGAACCGCCACTCCTGCCCCGCAAGCCCGAGTGGATGCACGATCGTGCCGCCCCAGCCCTTGCCGAAGAGGAAGAGATCGTAGCCGGCCGTCATCTCCGACCAGACCGCCCGGATCTCCAGTTCGCGGCCATTGGCGAGGCCGACGGCCTGCTGCTTGTGTCCGATCAGTTCCACAAGTCCGGCAAGCCTGTCACCGAAGACGGCATAGCCCGCCACGAGCGCCGAGAGTGCGAGTGCCATGCCGAAGAGCGTCGCGAGTGAAATGCGGAACGAGCGCCCCATGCAGAAGAGGCCGACGATCACGAGCACCGCGATCTGCGAGCGGATGACGGTCGCACCTATGGCGACCGCCGGGACCGTGGCGAGACAGGCTCCGGCGAGGATCAGTACCGGAGAACGGCTCTCGATGATCGCCATGACGAAAAGTGCCAGACCGAAGGCGCCCGTGAACAGGACCGCGGGATCGAGCACGAAATAGTCGATGGAGCCGAAATAGGTCTGTTCGCCGAACGTGTTCAGTGCGAAATCGCCCGACAGCAGGTGTCGGGTGGCAAATCCGCTGCCCGCGACCAGGAGCGCGGAGGCGAGTGCCGGCACCAGCCAAGAGGGGGTGGCGGCGCCGGTGACGACCATCAGCGGCACGAGGAAATAGACCGCCGGGACGAGATCGCGGACCATGTCCTCGACGCGGTTGCCGCGAAGAAAGCCCGTGGCGAGCGGGACCACCAGGACGAGCACCACCACCATCAGGTCGGCGATGCCGCGATCCCGCCCGATGCCGCCGGGGATGGCGAGCGATGCGAGCTTGTGCAGGGCCCGCAGGCCGACCGTCGCGATCAGGAGCCCGCCAACCAGGACCTCACCCGCGCCGAACCGGTCGGGCGTGGGCGAGCTGAGAAGGCCATAGGTCGCGCCGAGGACGAGCCATGGCACGAACATGAGCGGCGGAAGCATGGAGGCCGGCTCGCTGTCGCCATAGGTCTGCCGTGCATGTGCCATGGGTTGTCTCGGGGCTATGCCGGCTCATGCCGGGC
>JAGREZ010000147.1:0-12051 GCA_020446285.1 Geminicoccaceae bacterium | reverse complement strand
CCGATGGCGGCTGCCTTCCAGCGCGGCAGATCGAGTGCATCGTGCTTGGCTCTCGCCTGTTCGACCATGCCACGCAGGACATTGGTCGCCGAGGCGCCGCCGCGTTCGAAGACGCAGACAGGCAGGTCGATCCGCTCGAACGGAACGCCGCCCCGCCACATGCCCGCGACCAGTCCGTAATCGGCGGCGATCGAAAGCGTGGTATCGTAGCGATAGGGTGCTATCGCGTCGCGGCCGAACAGCATCGCCTGATGATGAGCGAACAGTCCGAAGGGCAGGCTTTCGGGGCGGCGGGCCCGCTTGAACAGCAGCCTGCCGTCGGCCGAAGGTTCGAGCGCGTCGCCGTAGAAGAGCGCGCCTGCGCGTGCCGGCGGTGGCAGTGCGCCGATGAAGCCGGCGAGGCTGTCGCCCGAGGCGACGAGATCGCCGGCGTTGAGAAACCAGATCAGGTCGCCCCGGGCACGCCGGATCCCCTTGTTCATGGCATCGTAGATGCCCGTGTCCGGTTCGCTCGACGCACGGATCCAGCGCTCGTCGAACATGCTCGCGAAGGCTGCGGTTCCGTCGGTGGACGCACCATCGACAATGATCCATTCCAGATCCAGAAGTCGGGCGAGCGGGCGGATCGAGGCGGCCGTTCGGGCGAGCGCGCCCTGTGCATTGCGGACCGCCGTGACGATGGACAGCGCCGGTATCTTCGCGTTCATGCCGTGGTCCTCAGATCATGCCGAACTGGCGTCCGCGCTCGCGACCGCTCAGGCGTTTCGCGAAGCGGCGCAGCGGATATTCGAGATGCAGTCCGTGGAAGGCGTGGGCGTAGCCACGGCAGGCGAGATCGCCGAGCCATTCCCGTGGCCGGAAACACGGTTGCAGCGATGTGAGGTCGAGATCGCCGGCATCGTATCCCATGAAGGCCAGTCGCTCCGCTCCGAGTGCTGCGAGATAGCGCTTCGACCAGCGCCGGCGCAGAGGCCCGCGCAGGCGTTGCCGCCAGCCCGTGAGCCGGATGCCGTCATCGAGGCTCTGCATGGCATTCGATTTGCTGTCGCCCATCAGTCCCGGCGCAAGCCCCGAGCGTGCCGGATCGAGCATCGCCGGATCGAAGTCGAGACCGAGATGCCCAAAGATCCGTTCGAGGACCGCATCGCGATCCCGCACGAGATCCTCGTAGCGCACGCAAAGGGCGCGATCGCCGAGTTTTCGGGCAAGATCGACGAGACGCGGCCATCCCTCGAGGAGGTCGATATCGAAGCGTGGCACGAGCCAGCGATCACCGGAAAGTTCCAGCATCGAGGACAGGACGGAGAGAGGATTGCGCCACAGGAAGATCAGCTTCGCATCGGGAAAGATGCGGACGATGTCCTCGGCGACGAGGGCATAGCGCGGCGTCTTGTCGAGGAAGTAGCGCTCGCCGTTCGGCGTTGCGGCTTCATGGACCCGCCCGGCGAAGGCGCGCACGGCGGCGTCGAACACGGCCTCGCCGTCATCGAGCCGGCCGAACAGTTCGCCAAGCGCCTTGCCGCATGTGTCCTGCCAGTATTCCGAGCTGATGCCGCGTCGGCGGCGCATGTAGATGAGCGGAAGGAGGAACCATGGTTCGTTGAGCGTGGCGATCTCGTCATGACAGCCGATCAGCCGTTGCAGCCAGGTCGAGCCGCCGCGCGGCATGGACAGGAGGAAGACGGGCGTCGGGGTCATGACGAGGACCGCGGCGCCGGTGCGGCATTGATGAGGAGGCCGCATGCGAAGATGCTGGTCGAGAGGTTGCGGTGCCGGCTGGCGAACAGGGTCAGGTGAACATTCCATGCAACCAGCGAGAGGGCGGTGGCCATGGCCGCTCCCTCGGCACCGAATACGGGTATGAGAGCGGCGTTGAGGAGGATGTTGATGCCGGTGCAGGCGGCGAAGGTCGCGGCCACCCGGCGTTCGGATCCCGAATACTGGAGGACCATGGCGACCGGGCCGCACAGCACGCTGACCACCTGCCCGATCACGAGGATGGAGAGCGTGGCGGCACCCGGGGCGAACCGGTCGCCGAAGACGAGGGTGAGGATCGCCTCCGGGGAGATCAAGAGGGCGAAGGCTATGGGGAGGGTCAGGGCGGTGGTGCACAGGGTGACGAACGAGACGAGCCGCTGCAATTGCTCGTCCTTGCCCTGGGCGGCGAAGGCCGCGACGCGCGGGGCGAGTGGATGAAGAAAGGCCGCGAGCACGACGGTCGCGACCACCGCCGCAAGGCTCGCGGCACGGTAGAGGCCCGCAGCGTCATCGCCGCGAATGAGCGCCAGCATGACCAGATCCGCGTGCGTCATGACCGTTCCGGCAATGCCTGCGGCCAGAAGTGGCCAGCAGATCGAACGCCATTCGCTGCTTCTTTCTGCCGTTGCCTTCACGCCGTGGAGGTGTCTCGTCGTGCGGTGCACGAGATAGAGCGCGACCGCACAGCCAAGGATGATCGAAAGGGCCTGCGAAAACAGGATCGTGCCCACCTCGAACACCACGTCGAACGCAAGAAAGATGCCAAGCGCAATGACCAGCAGTCCGTTGCGGCCGATGAGATCGGGCAGAACCGCCAGAATGGGGGCACTGAAGGCGCGCAAGACGCCGCTCGCGCACATGATGAGCACGAAGGGAACGAGACAGAGGGCGACGGCGAGGGCATGGAACGGCAGGGTGAGGCCGAGGATCGAGGCGCCTGCCCAAAGCGTGAGGAGGATCAGCGCGCCGGCGGCAGCAGCGGTACCTCCGGTCACCAGCGACCAGCGTACCGCCGCGGCCACGGCCGCCTCGTCATCCCTTGCGAGACATGACTGGACGATGCGGACGATGCCTTGCGGAATGCCGAATGACAGGGGAAGCGATGCGAGGATCAGCAACGCCATGGTCGCGGAGAACGCGCCCAGTCCTTCCGGTCCCAGATGTCTCGCGAGAAGCGTGGTCGTCGTGAACATGAGGCAGGCGCTGACCCCGCGCAGTGCCAGCACATACAATGCCTGGGTCAGCAACACCTCGCCGACCAGCTCGCGCAGGCGCGACAGCAGGAGTTGCGGCCATCGGGTTTCGGGATTTCCTGTTTCCGTCATGCTTGCCGGTCCTTCATTTCGTGGACTGGATCATTGTGCAGCCGCAGCCGATCACGGTTCCGGGCGGGATGTCGGTTCCCGGTGGCAGGATCGAGAAGGCGCCGATCCATGATCCGGCACCGACGCGCACGGGTTGGCAGAAGAATGAAAAACAAGTGTCGTTCCAGTCGTGATTGCCGGTGAAGAGACGCGCACCCTGGCTGATGCAGACATGCGAACCGATCTCGACCGCGCAGTGATTGTCGATCCAGCTCATTTCGCCGATCCAGACATGATCGCCGACATCGAGGAACCATGGATACTTGATGGTCACGCGGGGCTTGATGACGAGCCCCGTGCCGACCCGCGCGCCGAAGAGGCGGAGGATGCGCGCCTTGAGCGATGAGGGCAGGAGGCCCAGAAGACTGCTCTCGAAGATGAGCGCGTTGACCAGATACCACGCCATTCGCCAGGCCAGCGGGCGATTGCCCTCGATCACTGGCCGACGGTAGCCCGAGAGATCATGGGTCGCGATGAGCCGCCGGCGTTCGCCATTGTGCAGCATGACCCGCGGATATCCCCGATCCCCGTCGATGCTGCGTGATGCCGGTCTGGCGGTATTCCGGGCGGCAAGTGCGGTTGCGTTCATGCGGCATGCCTTTGTTCAGGGGGCTGGCGGTACGGTTCCCCATCCAGAATCCGCGACCAGCGGGCGAGGGCATGTTCGCGGCCGAGAAGGCGCTCATGCACTGCGCGAAGCCGGCTTTCGCCGGGCAGCGTGATCTCTCCCCGCAGGCAGCTCAAAAGACGTTCGAGGGCCTCGTTCGGGCGGTCGACGGGAAGGACGATGCCAAGATCGAGTTCGCGGATCAGCCTTGCCGTGGGTCCGAGCGGATCGCCAAGGAACAGGACCGGCCGCCCGGCGGCGACGATTCCGTAGATCTTCGATGGCAGGACCAGCCCTTCGCAGGCCGGATCGAGCGAGACGAGATGCATGTCCGGCAGTGACAGGGATCGTGCCAGCCCGGCCCGCGGCTGATGCGGCAGAAACTTCAGCCGGTCACAGGGCAGGCGATGCGCCAGCGCCGCGATCCGCTGCATGCCATGGCCGCCACCGCAAAAGACCCAGGCGAGATCACGGCAGCCGAGGCTGTCCTCGACCAGCCGTGCCACCTCCGCTGCTGCATGTGCCCGGCCGAGATTGCCCGAATAGCCGACGATCTTCATTTCCTGCAGACCGAGTTCCCGGCGCAGGGGATTGTTCGCTGCCGGCACCGGCATGACGGTTTCGGGTGCCCAGTTGGGCGCGATCGCGATCCGCTCGTGTTCGATACCCTGGCGAACGAGCGTTTCGGCCATGCCGTCACCGATCACCACGATCCGTTCCGCGCGGGCGATGGCGAGATTGCGCAAGCCACGGAGGATGCGGCCGACCATGGGAATCCGGGCGGTCATGCCAAGGGCGATGGCGGTTTCCGGAAACAGGTCCTGACACCAGACATGCAGGCGCGCACCGCGCAGCCGTGCTGCGATCATGGCCATCAGCGGCAGGATCGGCGGGTCGGTCTTGGCGAGAAGGATGTCGCCCCGCCGCAGGAGTCCGGTCAGCACGAGGAGGGCGGATGCACAGAAGGTGAGATCGTCGATGATGCGGGCCGGCAGGACGTGGCGGCCGAACCGTGTGCTCCACACGCGCAGGATTTCCACACCATCGAGCCGGTCGCGCGGAGCGAGTGTCGTGTGCTGCCCCGCATACAGGGAACGTCCGGCGATGACCGTGACCCGTTCGCCCCGGTCTGCCCGATGTTCGAGAAGTCCTGTGAGCAACTGTGCGGTCGCCGACTCGTCCGGTCGATAGTAGCGATTGATGGCGACGAGCCGCCTTGCGGGGATGGCACGGGGAATGCTCATGCCCGGGCGAACTCGCGCTGTCGGTGTGCCGGAAGGGAGAGCGACGCCTCATTGTCGAGATACCACCGGTAGGTCGAGGCGATGCCCTCTTCAAGCGGGATGCCCGGCTTCCAGCCCATGGCCTCGAGGCGGCTCGTGTCGAGGAGCTTGCGCGGCGTCCCGTCGGGTTTTCGCGGATCGGTCAGGATCCTGCCGTCGTAGCCCACGATCCGGGCGATGGTTCGGGCCAGCCCGAGAATGTCCAGATCCTTGCCCCAGCCGACATTGACGGGTTCGCTGCCGGAATAGTGGCGCAGAAGATGCACGCAGGCATCGGCGAGGTCGTCGACATGCATGAATTCGCGGCGCGGCGTGCCGGTTCCCCAGATCGTGACGCTCGCCGCACCATCACGTCTGGCCTCGTGAAAGCGGCGCAGCAATGCGGCGAGGACATGGCTCGTCTGCGGGTCGAAATTGTCACCCGGGCCGTAGAGATTGGTTGGCATGGCCGAGATGAAATCGGCCGCATATTCCTGCCGGAAGGCCTCGCACAATTTCAATCCGGCGATCTTGGCGAGCGCGTACCACTGGTTGGTCGGCTCGAGCGCACCGCTCAGCAGGGCATTTTCGCGGATCGGCTGTCCGGCATCCCTTGGATAGATGCAGGAGGAACCGAGAAAGAGGAATTTGGACACGCCGGCCTCGAAGGCAGCGCGCATGACATTGAGCTCGATGAGCAGATTGTCCTCGAGGAAGGCGACCGGCCGGCTCGCATTGGCGAGAATGCCGCCGACACGGGCGGCGGCGAGAATGACGATATCGGGCGTATTGTCCCGCATCCATGCGTGCACGGCGGCCTGCGAGGTCAGATCCAGCCGGTCGCGGGGTGCGGTCAGGATTTCGACCGGTTCCGCTGCCAGCCGCCGGCAGAGTGCGGATCCGACCATACCCCGATGTCCGGCGACGAAGATCCGCTGGCCATGGAGCGGGTAGAGCTCGAACGTGAAGGGGATCATGCCGCGAACTCCGCGACCGGCCGCATCGGCTCCACGCTGCCGGTACGGCGAAGGGCCGACAGATCGGCTTCGACCATCTCCGCCACCAGCCGGTCGAAACCGGTCTTGTGGATCCAGCCGAGCCGTTCGCGCGCCCTGGTCGCATCACCGCGCAGATGGTCCACCTCGAGCGGGCGGAAATAGCGCGGATCGACCTGGACGAGCACGCGGTTGCCGCGGCGATCGATGCCGCGCTCGTCGATGCCTTCGCCGCGCCAGATGATCTCGCGCCCGACGATGGCAAAGGCACGCTCCACGAATTCCCGCACCGAATGGCATTCGCCCGTGGCAAGGACATAATCGTCGCCATGTCCGGCCTGCAGCATGCGCCACATGCCCTCGACGAAATCGCGGGCGTGGCCCCAGTCACGGCGGGCATCGAGATTGCCCACATGCAGGCAGTCCTGCATGCCGCATTCGATCGCTGCCACCGCACGGGTGATCTTGCGGGTGACGAAGGTCTCGCCGCGCATGGGGCTCTCGTGATTGAAGAGAATGCCGTTGCTGGCGTGAATGCCGTAGCCTTCGCGATAGTTGCGGGTGATCCAGTAGGCGTAGAGCTTGGCGGCGGCATAGGGTGACTGTGGCAGGAACGGGGTGTCTTCCGACTGTGGTGCCGGTGCCTTGCCGAACAGTTCGGAGGTGCTTGCCTGATAGAAGCGGGTGGTGTCGCGAAGATCGAGGATACGGATCGCCTCGAGCAGCCTCAACGTGCCGATTCCGTCCGCGTTGGCGGTATATTCCGGTGTATCGAAGCTCACCTGGACATGGCTCTGGGCGGCGAGATTGTAGATCTCGTCGGGGCGGACCTGCTGGACGATGCGAATGAGGTTGGTCGCGTCGGTGAGATCGCCGTGATGCAGGTGCAGGCGGATGTCGCGCTCGTGCGGATCTTCGTAGAGGTCGTCGATACGCGCGGTGTTGAAGGAGGAGCTGCGACGCTTGATGCCGTGCACCTCGTAGCCCTTGTCGAGCAGGAGGCGGGCGAGATAGGCGCCGTCCTGGCCGGTGATGCCGGAAATGAGAGCCGTTCTGGTCATGATACCCCGCTTTCGACGGAAAGGATGTCCGTATTGCCATGGTTGCGCGCGCGGTCGATCGCGCCCCGGTCGATCTTTTCCCCGAAAAGGACCATGGCCGCCGTCTTGGCGAGGATGACGAGGTCCAGCCGCGGGCTGTAGTTGCGGATATAGTAGAGATCGAGTGCGAGCTTCTCGTGTCCCGTCAGCTGATGCCCGCCATGAACCTGCGCCCATCCGGTGATCCCCGGCCGGAGCGAGGCCCGTTCGTGGAGATCGGCGCCGATACCGGCGAGATGACGGGCGAGAAGCGGCCTCGGGCCGATCAGCGACATGTCCCCGCGCAGCACGTTCCACAATTGCGGCAGTTCATCGAGCCGCGTGCGCCGCATGAACCGGCCGAGCCTCGAAATGCGTTCGTGATCGTCGGCAATGGAGCCGTCTGCCCGATGTGTGTGGGCGAGCGTGCGGAACTTGTAGAGCGTGAAGGCGGCAAGGCCCCGTCCGGGGCGTATCTGGTGAAAGATCACCGGACGTCCGAGCCGGATGGCGACAGCCGCCGCGAGACATGCGAATACGGGGGCAAGGGTGGCCAGTGCGCTTGCGGAAAGGGCGATGTCGGCGAGGCGCTTGGTTGCGGCGAATGACCGGCGGTCGTGTTCGATCTCGACGCGGGAGGCGGCTGGCTGGCGCGGGATGTCGTTCACGAAGCGGATGAAATCGTGGAGATCATGCACCGTCATCTGCTGTCGACCGGCCGCACGGATCGCCTCGATGCGGCCGGCGGAAGACAGGGCGGAGGGTTCGGCGAGGACGAGATGGCGCGGATCGGCGCCGTGCAGGGCGAGGCGCGCGCAGATCCGGTCGAGATCGCCCACTCCGCCCAGAACCGGGATGCCATCGACATTGCGGCCGGCGAATCCGGCGCGCTCGTCGAGAATGCCGACGACCTCGAACGGACTCTCACGCCGCAGGCGAAGGAGACGGGAGAGAAGGACGGCGCTGTCGCTCGCGCCCGCCAGCAGAACCGGTTGCCAGCGCAGCGCATCCATCGGACCGCGCCGCCGTCCGTCCTGCCCGAGCCATGCCGCGAACAGGCGCGAACCGAGCATGAGGGCCACCAGAACCAGCCAGTGGAGCGGCGGCATCGAACGCGGCACCGCCGCCAGCCGGCTGGCGACGAAGAGTGTGATGTAGGTCGAGACGATGGCAATCATCGCCACCCTGACGACCATGAGCAGATCGCCTGTCGAAAGGTGCCGCCAGACGGTCGACGGAAGTTCGAAAGCAATGGCGGTGATGGAAAAGATGGCGAGAAAGGTGAGCCAGGTCTCCGGCGTGCGCATGAGAAGATCAACGGCCGGCTGGATTTCACCGAAACGCAGGAGTGCCGCCAGCGGCAGCGAGAGTGCGGCTGCGATCATGTCGTGCAGGAAACTCAATCGGATGCCGGTGCGAAAGGGTGACGCTCTCAGGTGCATGAGCTGATCGCATTTGCCGGAAGATTGCAACCATAAGTTGAAAGTGTCATTCTGATCGGCACCATTCGAAGGCTGTTCCGTCGATGGGCCCATCTTTTCGAAACTTGGTTAAATTCGGGTTAACTCTGCATGCTCTCGATCACCGGCAAGGACAGGATCCGGCGGCACGGCAAGGAAGGCAGCCGATCGCGGCGGCGCGCCCCGGACCTTGCGTCCATTCATGTCGATTCGCGAATTTTGGGCTTCGCACTCGTCGGCCTGCTGTTGCTGGCGCCGTTGCCGCTCGGTTCGAACAGGCCATGGTCATGGTCGCTCCTCGCACTCCTTGTCGCGTTCGTGTTTCTGGCGGGGGCGTTGGTGAAGACGGACCGGGCGAGCGAAGCGCGATTTGCGAGAGCCGTTCCGCTTGCCGCCCGCGGCTGTTTTCTTGGCGTGTGTTGCTGGGCTTTCATCCAGTCGCTGCCACTCGGATTGGCGAGCCTCGCCCATCCGGGCTGGCAAAGACTGGCGGCGGTCGGGCTGGAAACGACATCCCTTATCGGGCTCGACGCAAATGGCACGCGCGAAGCACTCATGCGGCTGATGAGCTATGCTGCGGTCTTCTGGCTTGCGTCGAGGCTGGCCCTCGATCGCGCGCGAGCGCTGTTCATGTCCTACGGCGTGATCGCGATCGCCACGATCTTCGCGTTCTACGGCCTTGCCAATCACTTTCTCGGCCTTGAATGGATCGTGCCGGGCGTTCCAAGGCAGAGCATCGCGCGTCTGCAATCGACCTTCATCAATCCGAACAATTTCGCGACGTATGCGAACATCGCCCTGGTGTCGGCAATCGCGTTCGCGGCATCACCGTTGTTTTCGCGGGACAATGCGGGTCGGGCCGGTTTCAGGCTGACGGCGAACGCTGTCGCTTCACCGCGTGTGGCGTTTCTCTCCCTTGCCATTCCCGTGCTTGCCTTCGCCTCGCTCCTGACGGGATCCCGTGGCGGGCTGCTCAGTCTGGCCGGTACGCTCGCATTCTTCTCGCTGCTGGTCGTGTTTCGCGCCGGCAACCCGCTCTGGATCCGCCTGCTGGTGCCGGCATGCCTGTTCGCGCTCTTCGGCGGTGTTCTCGTCGTCAGCGGCGACTATTCGCTCGCCCGCCTCGGCCGTGGGCTCGGCATCGGCGATACTCGCCTCGCAATGTACGATATCACGCTGCACATGATTGCCGATCGCCCCTGGCTCGGCCACGGTTACGGCAATTTCGAAGCGGCCTTTCTGGCATATCGCGACGGGCGCCTGCCCCTTCTGGTCGACAAGGCGCACAACACCTATCTCGAACACATGGCCGAACTCGGTCTGCCGGCAACGCTCCTGCTCTATTCCGGGATTGCCGTGATCCTTGCCCGGATCATCTCGGGATTTCGCAACCGCCGCCGCGACCGCGTTTTTGCGCTCGCCGCGCTTTTGTCGGCGATGGTGGCGGGATTGCATTCGCTGGTCGATTTCAGCCTGCAGATTCCGGCGGTCGCCGTCACCTTCGCGACCATGCTCGGGATCGGCGCGGCCCAGTCGGTTTCCAGCAGGGCGCCTGTGGTCATCCTCGATGCCGGGGGCGGCGGTCAGCGGAACCAGCGGTCCCAGCCGGCCTCGTAATAGGCGACGAGCGGATGGTCGAGTATGGTATTCTCCTCGACCTCGACAGGGCCCATGTCGTCGGGAAACTCCGCCATAGCCGCAAGCATGCTCGTTTGGAGGAACTTCAGACCGGCCGGCAGCGGGTGTCGCGGCGCATGCGCGATCCGTGTACCGGCAATGACGAAACCCCACTCACCGAAACTCGGCACATAGGCGTGATAGGGCAGGGTGTCGAGGCTGACACCGGCAAGCCATGGCGAGGCGGTCGCCGCGAGCGTCGTTTCGATGCACCAGAACGCCTCGCGCGCGAAAAGGGGCGAGGTTGCCTGGGTGACGAGGAGTGCATCGCGGCTCATCCGTGCGGCGACCAGACGATAGAAACTGCGGCTGTAGAGGCGCGAGATCCGCAAGTCATGCGGATCGGGCAGATCGAGAATGACGATGTCGAACAGACCCGTGTCCTGTTCGAGAAAGGTCCACGCATCCTCGTTGACGATGGTCAGGCGCGGATCGCGCAAGACCTCGCCATTGAGTGCGGCGAGCATGTCATTGTCGCGAAAGAGTGCGGTCATGCGGTCATCGATATCGACGAGTGTCATGCTCGCGACATCGCTCCAGCGGGCCACCTCGCGCGCGGCCATGCCATCGCCGCCGCCGAGGATCAGGACCTTCTGCCGGCGCGGCGCCAGCGCCATGGCGGGATGAACGAGGCTTTCATGGTAGCGATATTCGTCGAGCGTATCGAATTGCAGGTTGCCGTTGAGGAAAAGCTGCACCCGTTCGCGCTCGCGGGTGACGACGAGGCGCTGATAGGGTGTCGTCTCGCTGAAGATGATTTCGGCGTCGAAGAGCCTCGTCTCGATGAACCCCATCATCCGCTCGCTGGCGACGAAGGCGACGATGAGGAGAAGACCCGCCGGCAGGATCGCGAGGAATGCCCGCTTGCGATCGAACAGCATCGCCGCCATCGCCGCTGTCGCCATGTTCAGCAGGCCGAAGAGAAGTGCCGTGCGGATGAGCCCGAGCTGTGGCACCAGCACCAGCGGAAAGAGCAGTGCCGCGGCGAGCGCACCGATATAGTCGGCTGTGAGGATGTTGGAGATGTTGATGCGCAGCTCGCTCCGCTCCTCGAGGATGCGCAGCACGAGCGGAATCTCGAGCCCGACGAGCGTGCCGATGAGGATGCAGAGGGTGAGCAGCAGCGCGTCATGCGCGTCGATGAGCACGAAGGCGAGGAACAGGATGAGCGCGCTCAGTCCGCCGGCCAGCGCCAGCATGATCTGGGTCGCGACAAAGGCGCCCTCGACGTCGCTGACATGCCGCGAGAGCCATGCGCCAATGCCCATGGCCGACATGAAGAGGCCGATGACGAGGGAAAAGCGGAAGACCGAATCGCCGAAGAGATAGCTCGACACGGTTCCGGCGAGCAGCTCGTAGACGAGCCCCGCCGTCGCGATGACGAAGGTCGCGAACAGCAGCGGAATTTGCGGGCGGGATTGCAGGGGGTCGACCTTGCCAGAAGATTCTAGCGGATGACGTTTCCGATGATGAGTGCAAGTGCTATGGCGGCCGACCCCATCAGGATGGCGAGCGAGGTATTGTGTTCATCGACGATTTCCTTTTGAATCGAGAAATGGGTGATCTTCTCGAGGACCCAGAAACAGGCAAGGAACAGGCCGAAGCCGAGAAATGTGTAGAAGATGGTCGCGACCACCTCGGCGAGCCGGATTCCCTCAATGATGTCCATGAAGCGATTGCCCTTCTCTATTTGACGCCAAAGCCGGCGCCATTGCCGATACTGCCCGCGCGTATGCTGCGGGTGACCGATGTGCTTTCGGCGGCGATCCCATACCAGGTGGCATAGGCCACGCCGGCCGTTATCAGCGCGAACACGATCGCGACGATCCTAGTCATCATCGTCTTCCCC
>JAGREZ010000146.1:282-2938 GCA_020446285.1 Geminicoccaceae bacterium | reverse complement strand
CGAACGCTTCGGCCAGCTTCACGAAATCCGGCAGGCTTTCCATGTAGCTGTGCGCGTGACGGCTGCCATGGAAGAAGTCCTGCCACTGACGCACCATGCCCATATAGGAATTGTTGAGGATGAACGACTTCACCGGCAGACCGTGCTGCATGCAGGTCGACATCTCCTGCATGTTCATCAGCCACGAAGATTCGCCGGCGATATCGATCACCAGCGCTTCGGGATGGGCCATCTGCACGCCCATGGCTGCCGGGAACCCGTACCCCATGGTGCCGAGACCACCCGAGGTCATCCACCGGTTCGGCTTGTCGAAGCCGAAATGCTGGGCTGCCCACATCTGGTGCTGGCCGACCTCGGTGGTGATGTAGACATCGCGGTCGCGCGTCAGCTCCCACAACCGGCGGATGGCGTATTGCGGCTTGATCTTGCCGTTCATGTCCTGACGAAAGCGCAGCGAGTCGCGCTTGCGCCAATCGTCGATCTGCCCCCACCAAGAGGCGATCTGTGCCGGATCGTGACTGTTGGCGCGCCGCCGCCACGCCGCGAGCAGCGCCTCGAGCGTCTTCGTCGCATCGCCGACGACCGAGATGTCGACAGCGACGTTCTTGTTGATGGAGGACGGGTCGATATCGACATGGATCTTGGTCGACACCGGCGAGAAACCGTCGATACGCCCGGTCACGCGATCGTCGAAGCGGGCACCGACATTGAGCATGACGTCGCAGCCATGCATGGCCATGTTCGCCTCATAGGTGCCGTGCATTCCCAGCATGCCGACGAACTGGCGGTCGGAAGCCGGATAGGCGCCGAGCCCCATGAGCGTCAGCGTCACCGGATAGCCGGTCTCGCGCACGAACTCGGTAAGCAGTTCGGAAGCTCTCGGGCCGGCATTGATGATGCCGCCGCCGGCATAGACGATGGGCCGCTCGGCCTTGATGAGCGCATCGACAGCCCGTTCGATTGCATCGGAATCCGGCTCGACGACCGGATTGTAGCTCCGCCGCCTGACCTTCTCCTTGCTGACATAGGGAGCCGGCCCCATCTGGATGTCCTTGGGCAGATCGACGACGACCGGTCCCGGACGCCCGGAACGGGCGATCTGGAACGCCTCATGCACCACGCGGGCAAGATCCGCGGGATCCTTGACCAGATAATTGTGCTTGGTGCACGGGCGGGTGATGCCCACCGTGTCGGCTTCCTGGAAGGCATCGTTGCCGATCATGTGGGTCGGCACCTGGCCGGTGAAACAGACGACCGGAATCGAGTCCATCAGCGCATCGGCGAGGCCGGTCACGGTGTTGGTCGCGCCGGGACCGGAGGTGACGAGCACACAGCCGACCTTGCCGGTGCTGCGCGCATAGCCTTCGGCGGCATGAACGGCACCCTGCTCGTGGCGGACGAGGATGTGCTTGACCTTGTCCTGCTGGAAAATCGCATCGTAGATCGGCAGCACGGCTCCGCCGGGATAGCCGAACACATGTTCCACACCCTGATCGACCAGCGCCTGAATCACCACCTGCGAACCCGTCATCGACGGGGTGTCGACGGCGTTGGGCTCGTTCTTCTCGGCGGTCATGACATAGGCTCCAGAGTTTGGTTTTTCAGGGTTTCCTCCCGTACGGAAGCCTCGCCGTCTCCTCGACGCCTCATCCGTTGGTTGAGACGATCCATTGTTGCGGTGCGGCATTCCCTCGGGAAGGCCCCGCAACCTAAACAGGACACCCCGGCCGGTCAACACGAACCGGCCTGCATCCCTGCATCGCAACGTATGTTTTCAGTCGGCTTCCCGGCTTGCCATCTTGTCGAGGTGCATCAGCAGCTTATCCACGGTTTCCGGCACCTCCCCGAATTCGGCGAGCACGGGCAGCAGCGGTGACTGGCGCCGGAACCATGTGGATTGCCGCTTGGCATATTGCCGGACGCGGATCGAAGTCCGTTCGACGACCTCATCCTCGCTCATGCGGCCGTCCAGATACGCCATCATCTCGGCAAGCCCGTGCGTCTTGCCGATCGGCAGCGAGAGGGGATCGCGAACGATGCCGCAAAGCGCCTCGACCTCGCTCGCCGCACCGTTTGCGAGCATCCGCCGCATGCGCTCCTCGATGCGCTTGCCAAGCCGTTCGCGCGGCGGCAGAAGCACGGCACCGCGCATCTCTTCCAGCTTCACGGGCGAGCGTCGTTCTTCCGACTGCCACTGTCCGAGCGAGCGCCCGGTCGAGCGGATGACCTCGATCGCCCGCATCAGACGCTGGCTGTCGCCCGGATCGAGGCGGGCCGCCATGACGGGATCCTCGCGCCGGAGGACGGCATGCAGATCTCCGGCCGGCATGGCACGAACCACGTCGCGGATACCCGGATCGATCGCCGGCACCGGCGCCAGCCCGTTGAACAAGGCATGAACATACAATCCCGTGCCACCGACCAGCACCGGTACGGCGCCGCGCTTGCGGATATCGGCGATGACCGGCGCCGCCATCGCCAGCCAGCGGGCGGCATCCACGGGCTCATGCGGTTCGAACAGACCATAGAGATGGTGCGGTGCCCTCGCCTCCTCGGCGGCATCGGGTCGCGCTGTCAGGATCGGCAGATGCCTGTAGAGCTGCACGCTGTCGCAGTTGACGATCTCCGTTCGGATACCCGATACAGCGAGCCGGGC
>JAGREZ010000146.1:0-202 GCA_020446285.1 Geminicoccaceae bacterium | reverse complement strand
GCCGTCCGCTGAAGGGCCAACCGCGATCTGTCTTGTCGGCGGCCATGGCGGTGAGCCGCTTTCCGCAGAGTTTGTCAACGTGCTCATGCGTCTTTTCAACGGAAAGCTACGCTGGCTCGCCGAGGGACGCGCTGCGGAAATCGTCACGGAAACCATGACACCGCGGACCGCGCGAGACCTCGTCGCCCGCGATCTCGAGGCA
>JAGREZ010000145.1:8075-9930 GCA_020446285.1 Geminicoccaceae bacterium | reverse complement strand
TCGAACAGCAGGACCTCAGGCTCCAGCACGACTGCGCGGGCCACCGCAACACGCTGCTGCTGGCCGCCCGAAAGCTCCGAAGGCAACCGTTTGCCATAATCCGCAAGACCCACCAGCCCGAGCGCCTCCTGCGCCTGCGCATGCGCATCACGCCTGCGCGAACCCGATACTGTGAGCCCGTAGGCGACATTGTCGAGCACCGTCATGTGCGGAAAGAGTGCATAGGACTGAAAGACCATGGCAACGTCGCGGGCGGTGGCCGGCAACGCGGTGACATCGCGCTCGCCGATGAAAATACGCCCCTCGGTTGCAAGTTCGAGACCGGCGATCATTCGAAGTGTCGTCGTCTTGCCGCAACCGGAAGGCCCGAGCAGCGTGACCAGCTCGCCGGCCTCGATCCCGAACGACACATCACGAACGGCCCTGACCGCGCCGAATGCCTTGGTGACCCCCTCGAAGCGGACGGATTGGGGCGTACTCATGCGGATCCTCCAGAGGGCGTCGGACGCTCGCTGCGACGGCCGAGCTGACGACGGCCGACAAGGAGCTGAAGCAGGCCGATGGCGGCGAGCATCACCATGATGAGCGCCGAACTGTAGGCGATGGCGAGGCCATAGTCGCCGTTTTCGACCCGCCCCAGAATGTAGGATGTCGCCATGTCGTAATTGGCGGAAACAAGGAAGATGACGGCCGAGATCGCGGTCATGGCGCGAACGAAACTATAGACCAGCGCTGCCAGCAATGCCGGTCGCAGCAATGGCAGGACGATGCGGCGAAGGGTAGTGAAATTGCTGGCGCGCAGGGTGAGCGATGCCTCGTCGAGCGCCTTGTCGATCTGCGAGAGTGCCGCGATACCGCCGCGCACGCCGACCGGCAGATTGCGGAAAACGAAGGAAATGACGAGAATGATGCCGGTGCCCGTGATTTCCAGCGGCGGCACGTTGAAGGCGAGAATGTAGGAAACGCCGATGACGGTGCCGGGTATGGCGAACGACAGCATCGTGGCGAACTCGAACAGCCGCTTGGCGGAGAAGTCCTGTCGCACGAGCAGCCATGCGGTCAGAAGACCGATGAAGGCGGTGGGCACCGCCGATATGGCGGCGATCTGTATGGTGGTGAAGAAGCTGTTCCACGCACTGCCGGACCAGACGAGACCATGTTCGCCTCCGACGATACTGAAGGCGGCTTCGTAGTGACGCAGGGTGAAGCTGTAGTCGCGGCCCCAGATTTCGACGAAGCCGCCAACGAGGATCATCGCATACATGACGATGGTGAGTGCCGCCCAGGGCAGGACGAGACCGAGCACGAAGCGCTCGACCCAGAACGGCAATGGCAGCGGAACGCCTGCGTCGCCCTTGCCGGTAACGCTGGTATAGGTCTTGCGGCCCAGCCAGAAGTGCTGGAGGAAGAAGGCGAGAAGCGTCATGGCAAGCAGCACGATGGCCAGCGACGCGGCCCGTCCGGGATCGTGCTGGGCGCCGACGATGGCAAAGAAGATCTCGGTCGAGAGCACATCGTAATTGCCGCCGAGCACGAGGGGATTACCGAAATCGGCAAGGCTCTCGATGAAGCCGAGAAGGAACGCGTTGGCGAGACCCGGCCGCATGAGCGGCAGCGATACCGTGCGGAAGGTCGTCCAGGCGTCAGCGCGCAAGGTCTGCGCGGCTTCCTCCAGCGACGGGCTGACGCCCTCGACCACGCCGATGAGAACGAGAAAGGCGATGGGCGTGAACGCCAGCATCTGCGCGAACCAGACGCCCGGAAGACCGTAGATCCAGCGGCCCGCCTCGAGACCGAAAAGATCGGCGACGAACTGGGTGACCGTACCCGAGCGGCCGAACAGGAGAATGATGGC
>JAGREZ010000145.1:7810-7959 GCA_020446285.1 Geminicoccaceae bacterium | reverse complement strand
ACCGTCACCGCAAGGAAGAAGGAATTCCACGCAACCCCGCAGCGACCGCCGGAAAGACAGCCAAGTCCCCAGACCCGATTGTCGAGCAGATTGCTGAAGAGATAGCGAAGCGAGAAGCTCCCCTCCCCGTCCTCGAACGCCCGGAGCAG
>JAGREZ010000145.1:7138-7757 GCA_020446285.1 Geminicoccaceae bacterium | reverse complement strand
ACCGCGCCGGCGACGAAAATGTCTCCGCGCACGGCACCGCGTCCGGCAAGCCCGGTGGTCAGGGTGAAGAGCAGCGCGATTGCGGTGAGCGAAGCACCCCAGCCGATCCCGTATTGCCGCCCGCCGAGCTCGCCGAAGAGTGCTTCGAGCCCGTCGAACGCCCAGCCGCGATGATAGATGGAGAAGGCCTGCAACAAGAAGAGCCCGATGCCGCCAAGACCGGACCAGACCGCAAGCCGCGCGTCATTCTTCAAGGCGGCCCATAGCGCCAGCACGAGCGGCACGATCAGCGGCGCAAGCCACCACTTGCCGTGAAGGAGCCACTGGAACAGCGCCGGCGCAAGATCGCGGTCGCCGGCATGACCGTCGAGCAACCATGAAAACGAGAAGAAACCGTCCTCAAGCGCATACCAGGGCAGCAGCGCATAGAACAGAAGGCCGATCGCGGCCCAGATCAGGCCCGCTCTCGACGGACGGGCCGCGATCGGATGGTCGGTCATTTCATGAACACCCGGAACTACTGGGCGTTCACCTCATTGTCCCACTTGGACAAAAGACGGGTACGCTCGTCGGAGCTGCCATAGGTCTTGAAATCATAGTCGATGAGCTTGATGTCCTC
>JAGREZ010000145.1:3516-7083 GCA_020446285.1 Geminicoccaceae bacterium | reverse complement strand
GCGCCGACCGACCCGGCCATCGCCTGAATATCGGCAGTCAGGGCGAAATCGTAGAACTTCTTCGCCTCTTCCATGTTGCGCGCATCCTTGATGATGCTCATCGAGCCGATCTCGTAGCCCGTCCCCTCGCACGGGCTCACCGTCTGGATCGGAAAGCCACCGACACGCTGGGTCACCGCGTCGTGCTGGAAGACGATGCCGATGGTGGTCTCGCCGCGCGCCGCCGCCTTGATCGGTGCGGAACCGGATTTGGTGTACTGGTTGATGTTCTTGTGCAGGGCGCGCAGCCAGTCAAAGGCGGCATCCTCGCCCATGAGCTGCACGACCGTCGCCAGCGTGGTGTAGGCCGTTCCCGAGCTGTTGGGATTGGCCATCTGCACCTCGCCGCGATAGTCTTCCTTGACGAGATCGGCCCAGCATTTCGGCTCGGGCAGCCCCTTTTCGGCAAGCAGTTCGGTATTGTAGCCGAAGCCGAGCGCGCCGGCATAGATGCCGACGGTTCGGCCACCCGCCGCGGCATGCTGGTTCTTCGCCCAGTCATGCAGTTCATCCATCATCGGCGAGGTATATTCCTCGGTCAGCCCTTCCTCCGCTGCCTGAAGATGCGGGTCGCCGGTGCCGCCCCACCAGACATCGCCCTTGGGATTGTCCTTCTCGGCGAGGATCTGGGCATAGGTCTCGCCCGAACTCTTGCGGGTCATCGCCACTTCGATGCCAGTGGCCTTGGTGAACTCGGTCACCATCAACTGACACCATTCCTCCTGCGGCGAGCAGTACAGGGTGAGCTTGCCGGCCGCCTGGGCAGCGCCAGTCATTGCCAGAAGTGCCAGTGCTGCCGTCGACAACAGTGTCCTTGTCATGTTCAGCCTCCGCGGAGTTTTCGTGATTTTATGACAGTTTGATGACATGACCGCATCCTTCACCCGATCGGGCGATCCGGTCAAGTGTCCGCCATGAAGGCGACACGGTCATATGATCGCATGCCGTACCCTTGCGCTGACCCATTCGCTGAACAGCACGGTGGCGATGATGAGAACAAGGATGACCGTGACCTGCGGCCATGCCAGCACATTGAGCGAGGATTGCAGCTGCAGCCCGATCCCGCCCGCGCCGACGAGACCGAGCACCGTCGATTCGCGGATGTTGATGTCCCATCGAAACACCATGATGCCGGCGAATGCGGGCATGATCTGCGGAACGATGCCCCAGGCCATGACCTGCGCGCGTCCGGCACCTGTGGTCTCGATGGCCTCGACCTGGGTATGGTCGATTTCCTCGATCGCCTCGTAGAGCAGCTTGGCGATGAAGCCGATCGAACGCAGGGAGATGGCGAAGATGCCGGCGAGTACGCCCGGCCCCATGATCGCCACCAGCAACAGCGCCCAGATCAGCGAATTGATGGAGCGCGAGGAGACGATGATCAGGAGTGCAAGGGGACGGATCACATAGGCGTTGGGCGTGGTGTTGCGCGCGGCCATAAACGCCACCGGCACGGCCATGAACATCGCCATCAACGTCCCCAGCGTGGCGATGTTGATGGTGTCCCACATCGGCTGCCAGAGCTTGTCCAGATAGGACCAGGCGGGCGGAAACATGCGACCACCGATATCAGCGATGACGCGCGGACTGTCGGTAACGAAGAACCACGTTGTCGCGGCCGAAATCGTCTGCCAGCACCAGACGAAGAGCGCCACGCCCAGAAGCCAGCCGAACCATACCGCCAGTTGCACGGGCGTCGTGCGGCGCTGCCAGCCCTTTTCCCCCGTCACCGGCATCACTGCACCCTCTGGCGAATGAGACCCGAGGCATATTCGGCAACCATGACGATGGCGATGATGATGATCAGGATGGCGGCTGCGGTGTCGAACTCGTAGCGATCGAAGGCAGTATTCAGCGTCGCACCGATCCCGCCGGCACCGACGATGCCGACAACCGCGCTCTCACGGAAATTGATGTCGAGACGATAGAGCGAGAGGCCGATCAGGCGCGGCATGACCTGCGGCTGGATGCCGTAATTCAGCCATTGCAGCCACGAGCCGCCGGTCGCCTGAATGGCTTCGGCCTGGCTCCGGTCGATATCCTCGATATCCTCGGCCAGCAGCTTGGCGAGGAAGCCGATCGTCGCGAAACTCAGCGTCAGCATCCCGGCAAACGGGCCGAAGCCGAACATGGCGACGAACAGGATGGCGACGATCACCTCCTGAAAGCTGCGCGAGAGCGTGATGATCCCGCGACAGAAGAGATAGACCGGCAGAGGTGCCAGATTGCGCGCCGCACCGAGTGCCACCGGCACGGAGAGTGCGATCCCGAGTGCCGTCGAGACCACGGTCATGGTCAGGCTCTCGATCAGTCCCTCGCTGATGTCACGCCAGCGGCTGATGAAATCGGGCTCGCCGAACGCGGCGAGAAAGGCCCAGCCGCGGTCGAGCCCTTCCCAGACACGCTGCCAGTTGACGTCGATGGTGCCGATGGCAGCCGCGAGATACAGGGCGAAACCGATGCCGAGCCCCCAGCGCACCCGCGGATCGGCGATGACCGGACGTCCGCGCCAGGGACGGAGCTCCGGCATCGCGGCGGTCGCGGTCAAAGCGCCCCCGCAACGCGTTCGTCCTCGCCGGAACCGCCGCCGGTGTCGCCGCCGGACAGTCCCGGCTTCGCGAGCGTCCAGTCCTCTTCGCCATAGATCGTGGTCAGAACTTCCGGCGTCAGTCCGTCAGGCGGGCCGTCATAGACGATCCGCCCGGATTTGAGCCCGACGATCCGCCCGACGAAGAGCTGTGCCAGCGCAACATCGTGAATGTTGATGATCGCCGCCAGTTCACGCTCGGCGCACAGTTCGCAGATCAGGCGCATGATCTGCCGCGAGGTCTTGGGATCGAGACTGGCGGTAGGCTCGTCGACCAGCAGCAATGCAGGATCCTGGATGAGAGCCCGCGCGATACCGACCCGCTGGCGCTGCCCGCCGGAAAGCTCGTCCGCCCGCTTGTCATAGTGATCCTCGAGCCCGACCCGCTGCAGCAGCCTATAGGCTTCGGCGATGTCGGTGCCCGGGAACCGGCGGAACCAGCTTTGCCAGAAACCGACATAGCCGAGACGGCCGGAGAGCACGTTCTCCATCACCGACAGACGCTCGACCAGCGCGTATTCCTGAAAGATCATGCCCATCCGCCGGCGGGCACGGCGCAACCCGCCGGCACCCAGCCGGGTGATGACCTCGCCGTCGAGTTCGACATCGCCCGAGCTTGGCTCGACCAGCCGGTTGATACAACGGATCATCGTGCTCTTGCCGGCCCCCGAGGGACCGATCAGGGCCACCACCTGTCCCCTGGCGACCTCGAGATCGACGCTGTCGAGCGCAAGGTCGCCGGTCTTGTAGCGCTTGGTGAGCGCCTTGAGGGTCAGCACGGACTACTGGCAGGCGTAGGAAACGTCGTTGGCCTCGTCGATCTTGCGAATGACCGACCACTGTTCCTGATAGGTGATCGGAATGAACTGGCCCTCATTGGACTTGGAGAATTCCCGCTCGAGCGACGAACCTTCCCAGGGAAATGTGAAGAACGCCTCCTG
>JAGREZ010000145.1:0-3423 GCA_020446285.1 Geminicoccaceae bacterium | reverse complement strand
GGCTCGATCACATCGCGCTCGACCATCCGGTGCAGGACCGAATTGGCGATCGACGCGGCGTCGTAATCCTTGTTGGCGACACCGAGGATCGAATTGTCATGCTTGCCCGAAAACGTGGTCTGGAAATCCTCGTCGGCAACGAGACCGAATTCGCCCTTGAGCAGCGCCGAGGGCGCCTTGAAACCGGAATTCGAGGTGGGTGCCGTGAATGCAAGTGTCCTGCCCTTGAGATCCTCGACCTTCTCGATCCCGGAGCCCGGATAGGTGATGATCTCCATCTCGTAGCCGAAATTTCCGTCCTTCGACGCCATGATGGTGAACGGCCTGAAGCCTGCGCAATTCACCGCAAGCGGGTTCGAGCCCGTGTTGAAGCCGGCGATGTGCAGGCGGCCCGAACGCATCGCCTCGATCTGCGCCGCGTTGGACTGTACCGGAAAGAATACGGCGGTCTTGCCGGTGACCGTCTCGAGATGTGCCAGGAAATCGGCCCATGCCTCGCGATAGACCGCCGGATCCTCGACCGGTGTATAGGCGAAGATGAGCTGGTCCGGGTCGACGAGCTGGGCCGGATCGTCCGGAATATCGGCGATCATGTCTCCGTCGGCATCACAGAATCGCTCGTCCAGATCGCCACGCGGGCAATCCTGGGCATTCGCGAAATGCGGCAGGGACAGCGCCAGAGCACAGGCCGCGCTCATCAGCAGGCGGCGGCTTGCAAACAGATCCATCGTCAGGCTCCCTGAATATTTGACAGTTTCGTGATCACCGATACGTCTGCTCTATGAGGCAGATGGCCGACCGTCGTCAAGCACGCGCGAGTCCGCCGGTGCCTCGGATCCCGGCACGATCAGACGGCTGCTCGCCAGCGCACCCTCGGCTTCCAGCAGCGGATAGGCGATGGACACGATGTGCGAATGCAGGCGCTTGAGTTCGCGGATGGCATCCAGATGCAGGCTGGCGGCCGGACCGCCCTTCGTGGCAAGCCGGCGGAGCTGGTTGTCGCTTGCCTCCTGCTCGAAATCGCGCAGCTGTGCCTTGTGGTCGACAAGCCGCCTCGCCATGCCCGCATCACGGGTCATGAATACTCCGGTGGCGAGCTTCATATCCTGTTCGACCTGATCATAGATGCGTTCGATCTCGCGCCGCTCGTCCTGGCTGAAGCGGATCTGCAGGCGGTTTCGCCTGCGGCCGATATCAACGAGATTGTGGTCGATGATGTCGCCCAGATGTTCGAGATTGGTGACCAGCGACATGATCTCCATCTGCCGCAGTCCCTCATGCCGGTCCAGCCCGTCGCCCTGAAGCCGGATCAGGTACAGCTTGATGGCCTGGTGCAGCCGGTCGAGCCGGCGTTCGCCCTCCGAAAGCCTCTGCAGCAGGCGTTCATCGCCCGAAAACAGGTAGTCCCGTGCCTCACGGATCATTTCCTCGGCGGTGTCGGCCATCCGCAGCGCCTCGCGTGCGGCGCAGGCGAGCGCGTTCTCCGGAGCCGACAGCGCATCCTCGTCGAGATGCTTCGGACTGGCGGGGTCCGCCGCCATGTCGGGGTCCGGCAGGACACGTTCGAGAAGTGATGCCACCGGGCCGAGGAACGGCAGGAAGAACAGCGCGAGCGCGATGTTGAAACCGGTGTGAAACAGGGCGATCTGACGGGCCGCATCGCCGTCGAAGGCGTCGAGCCATGCCTCCGGCCCGCCCGCTCCGGCGACCAGCGGCAACAGCAGGAGTGCGGCCAGCGCCCGCATCGCGAGATTGCCGGCGGGAACGCGGCGGGCCTGCGGCAGGGCGGCCAGCGTCGCCACCACCGGCACCAGCGCGCTGCCGACATTGGCTCCGAGCACCAGTACCAGCGCCGCCGGCACCTCGATCACACCCGATGCGCAGAGGGACATCACAAGAAGGATAACCGCGAGGCTCGAATGGACCATCCAGGTCAGTGCCGCGGCAAGCAGGAGTGCTATCAGCGGCGCGTCCGCGAGGCTCGCAAGAAGCCCGATCAGCGCCGGCGCCTCCCGCAGCGGCTCCGACGCGGTCCGCAGCAGTGCCAGCGAAAGCAGCAGCAGACCGATCCCGATCGCCACCCTACCGACATGCCGCCGCACCCCGGCCTCGGCACTCATGAAAAGGGAAACGCCGGCGAGAATGCAGAGCGGCGACAATGCGTGCAGGTTGAACGCCAGCAGTTGCACGACGAGTGTGCTGCCGACGTCGGCACCAAGCAGGATCGCCAGTCCGGGTACAAGCGCAATGGCGCCGCGACTCGACATCGAGGCGAGGATCATGGCGACCGCAACGCTGCTCTGGACCATCACGGTTGCCGCCATGCCATTGCCGAACGCGACCAGCCGCCGCCCCGCCGCCCTTTCCATCAGCGCATGCAGGCGCCCGCCGAGCGCGCGCGTGATGCCGGTCCGGATCATGCGCACGGCCCAGATCAGAAGGGCCACAGCTCCGGCCATGTCGAGAAGGATCGTCGTCGCCGTCATTTTGTTTTTTTCCTGATAGGTCTGTGCACTTGCCACGCCTGATCGATGCAGCACCCCATACACTGTTCGCGCCCCGAGCGAAAACGGATGCCCGCCCGACCGGGGCTGCCGATCGAATCGAGGGCCATCGTTCCACTCTCCCTGACAAGGGCGCCGGGATCGCGCCGTTCCATGTTTCCTGTCAAGAGCGCCCGCACGAATCCGCATGGCCTTGCGGCGATCCCCGCACCCCCGTGCGGATTTTCGGGCCTGCCCGACCGGATTGCGCCGTGTGCTCGCGGATGGCTGCCGGCGATCTGCCGGGAGGCCACGTTGACACCGTCCCGCGCGATGCCTATCTGCAAGCTTGATCGTTGCTGCCTGCTCCCCAGAAAAGGCCCATCCTGACCATGTTCGGCGCCATCGCTCGGCGGATCTTCGGTTCCGCCAATGACCGTATCATCAAATCCATGCAGAGTTCGGTCGACCGGATCAATACGCTCGAGGGCGAGCTGAAGGCGCTGGACGACGAGGCGCTGAAGGCCCGGACATCCTGGATGCGCGAGAGGCTGGCCAATGGCGAGACGCTCGACGACCTCCTTGTCGACGCCTTCGCGACGGTACGCGAGGCGGCAAGCCGAACGCTCGGCCAGAGACACTATGATGTACAGCTCATGGGTGGTATCGTGCTGCACCAGGGCAACATCGCGGAAATGAAGACCGGCGAGGGCAAGACCCTCGTCTCGACGCTCGCCGTCTATCTCAATGCGCTCGCCGGCCGGGGCGTTCATGTCGTCACGGTGAACGACTATCTCGCCCGCCGCGATGCCGCATGGATGGGTGAGGTCTACGCGTTTCTCGGCATGAGCGTGGGCGTGGTCGTGCCCGGTGTCGGCGAGGACGACCGGCGCAGGGCCTATGCCTGCGATATCACCTACGGCACCAACAACGAGTTCGG
>JAGREZ010000144.1 GCA_020446285.1 Geminicoccaceae bacterium | reverse complement strand
GGCATGTCGGGTATGGGCGGCATGTCGGGCATGGATGGCATGTCCGGAATGTCCTCGAACTAGAGACACTTCGCCGGAACCGGGCCCCTGCTCGCATGAGCGGCCCGGTTCACTTCGTCGGGTGGCCCGACCCCACTCTGGCCACCCGGCCTTTTTTCGCATGACGGAGTAGCCCGTCCTATGAACAGCAAGACTTCCTTTGCCCTGATCGCGGGCTGTGCGGCGCTCGTTCTCGGTTTCGTCTGGTTCATGGTCCAGATCGTGAGCCATTGGGAGGTCGGGGAGGCCGAGTATGCGGCACGCCGCGAGGCGGCCGAGATTGCGCTCGATGCCGTCAAGCCCGCCATCGATCGGGCCGAGGAAGCCGCCGTCGCCGCGGCCGATGCGGCCGGAGAGGCCAGGACCGCGGCCGATGAGGCAGCCGGTGTTGCCCGCGATGCCATGGAGAAGGCCGCCGCCGAAATCGCCCGGCAGGTGGCTGACGAGGCGGTGCGCGCCGTCGTTCGCGAACAGGAGCGCAAGGTCGAGGAGAAGGCCGCCGCCGAAGCGCTCGAAGCCGTCCGTGTGCGCGCGAAGAACGTCTCCTACGAGCAGGCGCAGTGGGATCCCCTGCATTTCGAGCCTGGCATCAGCAAGGCCCGCGATGAGGAATGTCTTGTCTGTCACAGTGAAATTCTCGACCGCGAGGTCAACGAGGAGTCACCCGCCGGTGTGAGGGCCGACGAGTCGCTCGCCTGGTACCAGACCCTCGATACCTATGCGGGAGACCAGAAGACCTTTCATCAGCGGCACATCTCGACCGATTATGCGAAGGAGGTCATGAACCTCTCCTGCAATTTCTGCCACAAGGGCAACGATCCGCGCGAAGAGACGGCGCAGACCCCGCTCGAGGAAGGTCGCACGCAGCTCGCCGAGACCGGTCCGGGCGGCGACATGCCGGCCTTCACATTGCGCAAGATGGTCAATCCGTCCGACACCTGCCTGCGGTGTCACGGAAGTTTCCCCTGGGAGAACATGGAAGGGCTTACCGGCCCATGGCACGAAATTCGCGCCGATTACGAGTTCGAGCCCGGAATCAATGGCTGCATGACCTGTCATGAGGATCTCTTCCGCACCGTTCGTCATCAGGTCACCTATCTTCATGCGGAGAAGATCGAGGAGCTCGCTGCGGAAAGCTCGGATGTCTGCTATGGTTGTCATGGTGGCCGGTCATGGTACCGCATATCCTATCCGTTCCCGCGTCACGCCTGGCCGGACATGCCGGAAGAGACGCCCGAATGGGCTGCTGACCGGCCGACCCAGTCCGATCCGCGCTACCGGCTCGATTTGAACTGAAGAAGAAGCGAGGGAACCTTTGCTCATGGATATCGCACATCATTTCAACATGGGTCGCCGGCGCTTCCTGCAGTCCAGTGCCGCCGCCGGTGTCGCCGGCGGGCTCGTCCAGACCGGCGCGCCGAAGAATGCCCGGGCGTTCGCCTACGAGCCCTATCCGGTCGATGACGAGCTCGAGACGGTGGTTACCAGTTGCGCCCACAATTGCGGCTCGCGGCACATGCTCGTGGCGCACAAGAAGGGCGATGTGATCGTCCGTCTGTCCACCGACAACGGCACTTATCAGGGCGATGCCTACGGCACCGACACGGAAGAGAAGCCGCAGGTGCGCGCCTGCCTGCGCGGCCGTTCCTATCGTGCCCGGCTGTACTCGCCCGAGCGCCTGCTCTACCCGATGATCCGTGTCGGCGAGCGTGGCGAGGGCAAGTTCCGTCGCGCGTCGTGGGACGAGGTGCTCGGCCAGATCTCCGAAAAGATGGTGCAGATCAAGGAGCAGTACGGCCCGCAGGCGCTGCTGGACCAGAGCTATGCCGGCGCGTCCTACGGCGTGCTGCACAAGTCCGACCAGATCGAGGGGCTGCTCGGCCGCTTCCTCGGCATGTTCGGCTGCCGCACCAGCTCATGGTCGGTGCCTTCCTATCAGGGCACGACCTTCAGCTCGCGCATCACCTTCGGCACCATCGAGGATGGCAACGAGGACGACGCGTTCGCGCATTCCAAGCTCATCATCATGTGGGGCTGGAACCCCGCCTACACCTTCCATGGCGGCAACACCTTCTACTACATGCGCCTTGCCAAGCAGCGGGGCTGCAAGTTCGTCTGCATCGATCCGCAATATACCGACAGTGCCGCCTGCTACGATGCGTGGTGGATCCCGATCCGGCCGAATACCGACGCCGCCATGATGGCCGGCATGGCGCACTACATCTTCACCAACGATCTGCACGACCAGGAGTTCATCAACCGCTTCGTGCAGGGCATGGACGCCGGCACCATGCCGGGCTGGGCGCAGGGACGGGAGAGTTTCAAGGACTACATTCTTGGTACCTTCGATGGTCAGCCGAAGACGCCGCAATGGGCATCCGAAATCTGCGGTGTCGCGGCGAGCGACATCGAGAAGCTCGCCGACATGTATGCACGGACCAAGCCCGCGGCACTCAAGGCCAGCTGGGCGCCGGGCCGCAACGCCTATGGCGAGCAGTACAACCGCATGGCGGCGGCGTTGCAGGCGATGACCGGCAATATCGGCAAGCTCGGCGGCTGTGCCGAGGGCGTGGGCAAGGCCTGGCATGCCGAGGCGGTGGCCTATCCCTACGACGAAAACGCAAACATCTGGTATGCCTCGATCAAGTCCGACCTCTGGGCGCACTGCGTGCTCAACTATCCCAATGTCAGCCGCGAGGAAATCGGACTGTGGCCGCGCAGCGACCAGTATGACGGTGTGCCGCCGAACATTCGCGGCATCTTCTGGCAGGGATCCGACTGGTTCAACCAGCTGACCAACATCAACAAGGAGATCGAGGCGATCAGGAAGCTCGATCTCGTGGTGTGCATGGATTCGACCATCACCCCCTCGGGCATCTGGGCCGACTATCTCCTGCCCGTGGCCACGCATTTCGAACGGCACGACGTGGCCCTGCCCTGGTACAAGGGACATTATTACATCCACCGGCCGGTGGTCATCCAGCCCCTGGGCGAGAGCAGGACGGATTTGCAGATCTTCACCGAGCTGGCGTATCGCCTCGGCTTCGGCGAGGGGTACAATCCAAGGGCCACGCGTGCCTATTTCGACGATCCGACGGAAGTCGACGAGGCCTATCTGCGGGCCTGGTGGGACGAGAAGGTGATGCACCACCAGCATGTCGAGATCTCGTGGGACGAGTTCAAGAAACGCGGCATCTACAAGTTCACCTTCGACCAGCCGCAGGTGGCGTTCCGGCAGCAGATCGAGCAGGGCGTGCCGTTCCAGACACCTTCGGGACGGATCGAGATCTACTCGACCACGCTCGGGCAGACCACGGACTGGACGCGGACCCAGTATGGCTACGAGATTCCGGCCATTCCCAAATGGATCGAGCCTTGGGAGTCGCTCAATCATCCCAAGACCGAGCAGTTCCCGTTCCATGTGGTGAGCCCGCATCCGCGCTGGCGTACGCACTCGATCTTCAACAACATTCCGTGGTTGCGCGAGACCTATCATCAGGAGGTGACGATCAACGCCTCGGATGCGAAGAGGCTTGGCCTGCGCATGGGCGATATCGTCGAGGTCTACAACGATCGCGGCACCTGCGTGGTGCCGGTCTATGTGACCGAGCGCTGCATGCCCGGCGTGGCGGTGCTGCACGAGGGTGCCTGGATGGATCTGGACGAGAACGGCATCGACCGTTCCGGCAATCCCGATTTCCTGACCCTCGACAATCCGAGCCCCGCGGGCGCCTTCGCCTACAACACGGTGCTCGCCAACATCCGCAAGACCGAACTCGAACACAAGCCCGGGTGGGACGTGCTCGCGACGTCGCGCAGCAGCGTCTTCCGTCGCGATCTCTGAGTGGGGAGAGATTTGATGGCCAATACCAATGTCGACAAGGCGAAGATCAAGGAAAACGTGGCGCGTATGAAGCGCGAGACCTATGTGCCCGTCGTGCCCGACGAGCAGTTCGGTTTCATCCACAACAATGTCGACTGTATCGGCTGCCGCGCCTGCGAGATCGCCTGCAAGGACAAGAACGGGCTGGCGCCCGGTCCGCGATTTCGCCGGGTGCAGTATGTCGAGGGCGGGACCTATCCCGAGGTCTATGCCTACAAGGTCAACATGTCCTGCAACCATTGTGCGGAACCGGCCTGTCTGCCGGCCTGTCCCACGGGTGCCATCTGGAAGCGGCAGGATAATGGCGTGGTCGATATCGACAGCACGCTCTGCATCGGCTGCCGCCGCTGCGAGGCCGCCTGTCCCTTCGGTGCGCCGCAATGGGATCCGGAAAGCGAGACCGTCAAGAAGTGCAACATGTGCATCGACGAGCTGGAGGCCGGCCGCAAGCCCTATTGCGTCTCGGCCTGCATGATGCGGGTGCTCGATATCGGCCCGATCGACAAGTTGCGTGACGGCACCTGGGAGACCAAGGCGCGCGGCGCCGCCGATGAGGTCGTGCGGCAGGTCAGGACGATGGCCGATCCGGCGCTGACCAATCCTTCCATCGTGTTCGTGCCGCATTCCAAGGGCAAGGTTGGCTGACATGGCCGAAACGGGCGAACCGAAGGTCGCACCGGCCGGGGTGCGGGCGGCCTTGGCCGAGCATATCGCCGAGGATCTCGAAACCTTGGCACTGCTGCATGACCGGGAACCGGCGGGACCGATGATCGAGGAGCTCCGGCTTCTGCCCGTAGCCGAATGGTTCGGGCTCCGATTGTCGAAAAGCGAGGCGCCGGCGGTGATCGACAGGGCGCTGGCACTCATGCCGGTGCCGGTCGATGACGCGACACTCGACGAGCTGGCGGCCGACTATGCGGACATCTATCTCGTCGACAGCCTGCATGCGAGCCCGAGCGAATCGCTGTGGCTGGAGAATGAGCGGCTGATCTGCCAGCAATCCATGTTCGACATGCGCGACTGGTATGCGCATTACGGCTATGAGGCCGAGAACTGGCGCCGCCGGGCCGACGATCACCTCGTCCTGCAGCTGCGTTTCATGGCGCGGCTGGCGGCGCTGGCGACGCCCGACAGCACCATCGACCTCGCCCGTTTCCTCGACCGGCATACGCTTCGCTGGATCCACACCTTCGCCGAAAGGGTCGCGGCCCGCTGTGCCACCCCCTGGTTCGCCGGCGTCGCCATGCTCACCGCCGACTATCTCGAGACCCTGCGCGGCTGGCTGGAAGAGGCTGCCGGGATCGACCGCGAACGGCATCCGACAAGTGTGGAACTGGCCGAAATGCGGCGGGTCGAGCCGGACGAGCCGGTCCGTGAGGCCTATGTGCCGGGGGTCGCTCCCGGTTGGTGAGCTTTCCGCGATCGGGGTCGCCCCGGCTGGATGGCGAACGGTGCGTTGCCGCCATCAGCCCGCTTTCGACCTGCGATGCCTGCATTGCCGCCTGTCCGCTCGACGCCTGGTCACTGGCGCGCTACCAGCCGGAACTGGACGAGACCGCCTGTGACGGTTGTGGTCTCTGCATTGCCGCCTGCCCGCAGGAGGCGCTTTCCGTCGAGGCATCGGTGGATGTGCGGCGGCGACGCTCCGGCGTGTTCGCCATGGCAGCCTGCATCCGGGTCGCCCCGTCCGATGCTCCGGGAACGATTCCCTGCCTGCATGCACTCGGCTACCGGCAGATTCTCGCCCTGCGGGCCCGGGGCATCGCCGAACTGCATGTACGCTCGGCGGAATGCGAAGCATGTCCAAGGGGTGTCGCTCTCGGGGAGAGCGGCGGTTCGACGATCGACGCTTCGGTGAGCAGGGCGGCGGAGCTGTGCGTGGCGAGAGGCGAGCGTCCCCCGGTTCTGCACTGGCCGGACAGCCGCGAATGGAAGCGGCTTGTCGATCGAAGCGAGAGCTTCGACGGATCGGCATCGAGCCGCCGCGGCCTGTGGCGCCGGCTTGCCGGCGGTGTGGCGCTCGAAGGGATCGTCACGGCGGATCGCGCGCGTGATACGGAACGTCTCGTCGCTTTCTCGCCGGCGATCGATCCGGCCCGATGCGAGGGGTGCGACATCTGTGCGAATCTCTGTCCGACGGGTGCGATCAGGCCCGTCAATGGAGATGGGGACGGGGACATGGCGTATGTCATCGAACCGGGCTCCTGCAGCGGCTGCAATCTCTGTGTCGATGTCTGCAATGTCGATGCGGTCTCTGTCGTCGGATGGGCCCGCGCGCGTTCGACGCGGGTGACTCTCGAAGCGAGAAAATGTATGTCATGTGATGCGGACTTTCATGTGCCGGAAGAGCGGGAGGGTGTGACGCTCTGTCCGGTCTGCCGGCGCAGGCCGCATCAGTCGCCCTATCACCCGATCGTGCTGGACTGACCATGAAACGCTGGATCGATCCGATCGAAGAGGCGCTTGCCGGGATGCGGGACGAGCCGCGCGCCCTTGCCGTCATCCTGTCGGGGTATCGACCGGATCTGGTCCTGGCGATGGCCGATGCGCTCGGGCTGCGGCACCGGGATTTCCGCCGCGAGGTGATGGCTCCGGCGGGTGCGGGCGCGGCGGAACTGCCGCTTTCCTCGATCGACGCCACCATCCGTTCCGTCCATACCGACGATCCGGCGGCGGCCGGCATCGTCCTGCAGAATGTCGAGGCGCTGCTCGCGGTTGCCAGTGCGCAAGACCGCGCGTCATGGCTTGCGGAGTTCGTCGGGTCGGCGCAGCCCTTGCCGGTCATCCTGCCCTTTGCGCTCTTCGGCGATGATGTTCCGGCGGGGCCGCACCGGATCGCCATCGCCCCGGACGCGGTGCCGCGCGACAATCTGATGATGAGGCTCTGGTCGGCATCATGAACGCCGTGGCCGGGCCAGGATGAGCAGCCGGGGCGAGGCGGAGCAGACCGGCCTTGCCGGCTGGTTCGGCCGGTCGTTGCGGCGCAAGCTGACCGGCATCCTGCTGCTCAGCCTGGCGCTGGCCTCTGCGGTCTTTCTCGTGCTGCTGCTCGGTTTCTATCAGGACAGCCTGCGGGCCGAGCGCGGTGCCGCCGCCCGGCAGGTCTACCAGCTTTTTCGCGCGACGCTCGAAAACGCGATGCTCAAGCGTGACATCGAGGGATTGCGCGAGATCGTCGACCGGCTGGGCGAACAGGAGGACATCGAACGGGTGATGATCCTCGCTCCGTCGGGCGAGGTGCGCTTTTCGTCGGATCACCGTCTGATCGGCGATGCGTTCGATCTTGCCGGTGGCGAGTTGTGCGAGGGTTGCGGGCTCGAACATGGTGCCGTCGATGTTCGGATGGCGCTTCGCCGCTCCGATGCGGGAGAGGAGGTCCTGCGCAATGTCGTGCCCGTCGCCAATCAGCAACGCTGCGGTGCCTGTCATGGTGACGTGGCGGCGAATCCGGTCAACGGTATCCTCGTCGTCGACTATCGCGCCGTTGATGCGCGCGAAACGGCCATGCACGGTGCCCTGTTCATGGCCGGAGCCGGCTTTGTGGTCACGCTGATCGGCGCTGCGAGCCTCTGGTTCGGGCTGGAACGCTGGCTTTTCCGTCCCTTGTCGGCACTGAGCAACGGCGCGGCGCGGCTGGGGCGCGGTGAGCTCGACCAGCGGATCGATGTGCGCGGCGCCGACGAGATCGCCGGACTGGGCCACAGGTTCAACGACATGGCCGGTCGCATCGGTTCGCAGATGGACGAGCTGCGCCACCGCGAAACCTTCCTGCAGGCCCTGATCGACGCCATTCCCGACGGAATTCGCGTGATCGGTCCCGATTATCGCGTCGAGAGGGTGAACCGGGCGTTTCTCAGGCAGCAGGGACTGGAACCCGGCGAGGCCGTCGGTGCCCCCTGCTACCGGTCGAGCCATGCGATCGACCAGCCCTGCGCGCCGACGCTGGTCACCTGTCCGCTTCGCGAACTCTCGGGCGACAGCAACGGGGTTACCTGTCGCCACCGCCATGTGCGCAAGGATGGCAGCGAGCTCTTCGTCGAGGTTTCGGCTGCGGCCTTCGATGTCGGGTCGGGCGAGGGCACGCGGCGGCTGGTGATCGAATCGATCCGCGATCTGAGCGGCGATATCCATCTGTCGCACGAACAGAAGCTCTCGGAACTCGGCATGCTCGCCGCCGGTGTCGCGCACGAGGTGCACAATCCGCTCTCCTCCATCCGCATCGCCCTGCATGCGCTGCGCAACGACAAGGCCGGACGGATCGACCGTGATGCCTATCTGGAGCTCATGGACGAGGAGATCGAGAAGTGCATCGACATCAGCCGTCGACTTCTCAAGCTCAGCATGCCGCGCCGGGATGTCGACGGCCTGGTCGAGATGGCCGAACTCGTTCCCGAGGTGATCTCGCTTCTGCAGGCTGAAGCCGAGGGTCGGGAACTTGCTGTCGAAACCCGTCTGGACGGCAGGCTGGCGATCATCGGCAGCGACAGCGAGATGCGCATGCTCGTGCTCAATCTCGCCCAGAACGCGTTTCATGCGATGGCGCCGGGCGGCCATCTCGTCATTCGCGGGAGCCGCGAGGGCGGGTATGTCAGGCTGGAGTTCACCGACGACGGATGCGGGATCGACGCCGGCAATCTGGAACGCATATTCCATCCGTTCTGGAGCCGCCGCGCGGATCGGGCGGATCGAAGCGGCACGGGGCTCGGCCTCAGCATATGCCGGGCGATCGTCCAGTCGCACGCGGGGCGGATCGAGGTGACGTCGAAGGTTGGCACAGGTACCACGTTCGTCGTGTTCCTTCCGTCGGCGGAGGAGGAATGAGGGACACGGGCAACGGGCGACGGGTGATGATCGTCGAGGACGATGCGGTGCTGTCGCGCCTCATCGGCCGCTCGCTCGAACAGCTCGGTTTCGTCACGGCCATCGCACCGTCCTGGGCCATGGCGCAGCAGGCGCTTTCCGGTGCCAGCCCGGCGCTCGCCATTCTCGATGTGAATCTCCCGGATGCGAGGGGCATCGACTGTATCGAGGTGCTGAGCGAGCATTGTCCGGTGATCGTGCTGACCGCCTATGGCACAATTCACGAGGCGGTGAACGCGATGCGCATGGGGGCGGTCGAGTACCTCACCAAGCCGTTCGATCCGGAAAAGCTGGAGATCGCCATCGACCGCGCGCTCGAGCATGTTTCCTTGAAGCGGAGCCTCGAATTCACGCGCTCCAAGCTCAATCCCTCCATCGCCCATTCGATGGTCGGCCGCAGCGCCGCATTCGTTGCCATGCTGCACGAGATCGAGCAGGTCGCGGATACCGGCTGCACCGTGCTCATCGACGGCGAGAGCGGTGTGGGCAAGGAGCTGGTGGCGCAATCGGTGCATCAGCTGAGCGGCCGGGCGACGCAGAACTTCGTGCCGGTGGACTGTTCGACCCTGCAGGAAAACCTGTTCGAATCGGAGGTCTTCGGCCATGAGCGCGGTGCCTTCACCGGTGCCGACCGGCGCAAGGACGGACTGATCGAGGTTGCCGAGGGGGGCACGGTCTTTTTCGACGAGATCGGCGAACTCGGCGCCGGCCTGCAGGCGAAGATGCTCAGGCTGATCGAGACCGGCCGTTACCGCAGGCTCGGCGGCACGGCCGATCTTGGAGCCGATGCGCGCTTCGTTGCCGCCACCAATCGCGATCTGAAATCCTTCAGCGAGGCCGGCAAGTTCCGCCGTGATCTGTATTTCCGCCTTGCCGCCTTCGTGATCCACGTTCCGCCGCTGCGGAACCGCACTGACGACATTCCGCTTCTGGCGGAACATTTTCTGGAGAACCGCGCCTTTCTCAGGCAGGTCCACAAGCGTTTCAATGCCGGCGCGCTCGCGGCACTCGTCGCCCATGACTGGCCGGGCAATGTGCGTGAACTGCGCAATGTGGTCGAGCGGGCGATCATCGTCTCCGGCAATGCCCGCGAGATCACCGCCCGGCATCTCTCGCTCGAGACCGGCACGCCCGGAAGCCTGCCGCATACGGATTTCTGGCGCGACGAACCGACGCTCGAGGAGCTCAAGCGCGACTATCTCGTTCATCTGATGGAAAAGCATGACGGGCATCGCGGGCGCGTGGCCGCCATCCTCGGGATCAGCGAACGCAACACCTACCGGCTCATCAAGCGCTACGAGATCAATTGCTGAACCGTTGCGCGATCGTCCACGGAGCGGTCGCGCGGATGTCCGGGGCATGGCATGATCCCCGCACGGAATAGTGCGGAGAACGGCATGAGCGATCTGGAAAGGCGCATCGCGCAGGGGCTGGGCGAGACCCCCGCCGACATGGTCCTTCGCGGCGGCAGGGTGTTCGATGTCGTCACCGGCGATCTGATCGAGGGTGACGTCGCGATCGCGGCCGACACCATCGTCGGCATCGGCGAGAGTTACGAGGGCGAGCGGATCGTCGACGTCGAAGGCGCCTTTCTCGTTCCCGGCTTCATCGACACCCACCTGCACATCGAAAGCTCGCTCGTCACGCCGTTCGAGTTCGATCGCTGTGTCACGCCGCGCGGTGTCACCACCGCCATCTGCGACCCGCACGAGATCGCCAATGTCATCGGCGCCGAGGGCATCCGCTATTTTCAGGCGGCCTCCGAACGCACGCTCATGGATATCCGCGTGCAGCTTTCCTCCTGCGTACCCTCGACCGACATGGAAACCGCCGGAGCCACGCTCGACGCGGACGATCTCGCGGCACTCACGGGGCACCCCTCGGCCATCGGCCTTGCCGAATTCATGAACTATCCGGGCGTGATCCATCGCGACCCCCGCGCCATGGCCAAGCTCAGGCTGTTCGAGGGCGGGCATGTCGACGGTCATTGCCCGCTGCTGTCGGGAAAGGAACTGAACGCCTATATCGCCGCCGGCATCCGCACCGAGCATGAGGCGACGACCGCCCGCGAGGCGCGCGAGAAGCTCAACAAGGGCATGCGCGTGCTCATCCGCGAGGGGTCCGTCTCGCGGGATCTCGAAGCCCTGCAGCCGCTGCTCGACGAGCGCACATCGGCCTATATGTGCCTTTGCACCGACGACCGGAACCCGCTCGACATCGCCGAGCACGGTCATCTCGACCACATGATCCGGACCCTGATCCGCCGCGGCACGCCGGTGCTCGCCGCCTATCGCGCCGCTACGCTCGCCGCCGCCGAGGCGTTCGGGCTGAAGGACCGGGGGCAGGTGGCGCCGGGGCGGCGTGCGGATATCGCGGTTCTCGACAGTCTCGAGGAATGCCGTGCGCGGCTCGTGCTCTGTGGCGGGGTCATCGCCGATGATGCGGCCTTCGCCGCCCGCGGGGAACTGCCGCCGGTCGGGCGGAATTCCGTTCATGTGAAAAGGCTGGAGCCGCGAGACTTCCGTCATGCCGGCAATCGCGAGCAAACGGATGTCATCGGCATCATCGAGGGCAAGATCATCACCGAACATCTGGTCGAGACGATCACCATCGCCGATGGTGACAAGCGCCCGGACCCGGCGCGCGATCTCGCCCGCATCGCCGTGGTCGAGCGGCATGGGCGAAACGGCAACATCGCCACCGGCTTCGTGCGCGGTTTCGGGATGAAGGCCGGAGCCATCGCCTCCACCGTCTGCCATGACCACCACAATATCGCCTGTGCCGGTATCGGCTACGAGGACATGGCGCTCGCCGCCAACAGGCTCGCGGAGATCGAGGGCGGCTTCGTCGTCGTCGGTGACGGTGCGATCCTCGCGGAGCTGGCCCTGCCGATGGCGGGATTGATGAGCCTCGACAGCTTCCAGCATGTTCACGCCCGCCTCGCCGACCTGCGCGCCGCCGCGCGAAACCTCGGTGTGACCCTCACCGAACCCTTCCTCCAGCTTGCCTTCCTCGCCCTTCCGGTGATCCCCGCCCTCAAGATCACCGACCGTGGGATGGTCGATGTGAAGAAATTCGAGA
>JAGREZ010000143.1:7598-12615 GCA_020446285.1 Geminicoccaceae bacterium | reverse complement strand
ACCAAGGGCTATGCCATCGGCTCCGCCGGTCTTGCCGCCCTTGTGCTGTTCGCGGCCTATGTCGAGGATCTGCGTCATTACTTTCCCGATCTCGACATCACCTTCTCGCTGAGCGATCCGTATGTGGTGATCGGTCTCTTCATCGGCGGTCTTCTGCCCTACCTTTTCGGTGCGATGGGCATGCAGGCCGTGGGCCGGGCCGCCGGCTCGATCGTCGAGGAGGTCCGGCGCCAGTTCCGCGAGAACAGCGGCATCATGGCTGGCACCTCCAAGCCCGATTACGGCAAGGCGGTCGACCTGCTGACCAGGTCGGCGATCAAGGAGATGATCATACCGTCGCTCCTGCCGGTGCTCGCTCCCATCGTCGTCTACCTCATCATCGCCGGCATCGCCGGTCAGGCGCAGGGCTTCACCGCTCTCGGTGCCATGCTGCTCGGCACCATCGTCACCGGCATCTTCGTTGCCATCTCGATGACCTCCGGCGGCGGTGCATGGGACAATGCGAAGAAGCTGATCGAGGAGGGCCATCACGGCGGCAAGGGCTCCGAGGCCCACAAGGCTGCCGTCACCGGCGACACCGTCGGCGATCCCTACAAGGATACGGCGGGTCCGGCGGTTAATCCGATGATCAAGATCATCAACATCGTCGCACTCATCATCCTTGCCGCCATCGGCGCTCACTGAGCGATCGCCGAACCGGCAAACGAACGGGGGTCCGGGACGTACACCGGACCCCCTTTTCATTCTCCGCTTGCCAGAACGAACCGCCGTCAGTTCCCACCAACGGGGCCGTCGCGGTCGCTGAAGCGGCCGATATTGCCGATCAGCTGCTCGAACAGCGAGAGTTCCTTGCCGAGCGTGCGGGTCGTTTCGCCGGTGGGGACGACATCCTGGGCCTGCTCCAGACCCTGTTTGTGGATGCCGGAGACGATACCCCTGTCATCGAAGGCGACGGTGATGACATCCTGTTCGGCGATTTCCGACTGGTAGAACGAAACGCGCTCGGTCACCTGGCTTACATAATACCAGTGATTGTCCTCGAACGTACCGATCGAGGAGGGCGAGCCGATCAGCCGAAGGACTTCCTCCTTCGAGGTCCGGCCGGGAACGAGCGAGGCGAGCATTTCATCGTCGATGCGATGCCCATGCTGCTTGACCGTGGGCGTGCATGCAGCCATCACCGTGGCGATGCAGAGCGTGAGGAGCGTGCCGCGCAGGACTCCTGCCGGACGGAATGCCGATCGAACGGAACCAGCGTCTCGGTTGAGCCCGAAGTCTCGGTTGAGCAAGGTGCGTATCCTTCGTCTGCAGGGAATCCTGACGCGGTTAGCACGGAAGAGTTGATTGATACAAGGTGGATGGCTTTCCGGATGGTTTCGCGGACGGAGTGAACGTGCCCGTATGCGCGAAACCGCCGCCGAACTCTATCGCGGTGTGGTGCGGGAAGCACGCCGTCCCTGTCTCTATGCCCGCTTCGGCGTGCCGGACACCACCGACGGGCGGCTGGAGATGATCATGCTGTTTGCCGCACTGGTCATGCGCCGGCTCAAGAGGGAGGGGCGCGATGGCGAGGCGCTGGCGCAGGAATTGTTCGACCTCATGTTCGCCGATATCGACCGCAACTTCCGCGAGCAGGGTGTGAGCGACATTTCCGTGGGCAAGCATGTCAAGCGGGCGGCCTCCACTTTCATGGCGCGGACCGTTCATGTCGAACAGGCGCTCGCGGCGAACGAGCCGGAGGCTCTTGCCGGCACGATCCGCCGGAATCTGCGGGTGGAACAGGGAATGGACGAGGTCGCTGCCTCACTGGTCGCCTATGACAGGCTTCTTGCCGACTGGCCTCACCAGAGGTTGATCGAGGGTGCAGTTCCCGAACAAAGGCAAAGAGATTGACCCCTGTCGTGCTAGTCCCTAACGTCCTGCGCCACGATACTGAAAGGTGAAGAAAATGGCTGGCTGGCCGGGATAGCCGGCCGGTTTCGGTCGAATCGGGCGGATGGGGTCGCCGGAGGCGCTTGCCGCAGCCCGCAGGCCCGAAAGCATGAGAAGAATATCCGGGGACAATATGCAATGAGCGAGCTCACACGGCTGGCGGCGCTTGACCAGCTTCCCGCAGCGGGCCGGTCGATCGAGATTGTCGCCGACCGGGCAGAGCGGGAGTCCGTGGCGAGACGCCTCGAACTCGTCAGCCTCGCCCGCCTCGAAGCCCGCATGCATCTCTCGCATGGCCCGCGTCGCGGGATCTTCATCCTGCGCGGATCGTTCGAAGCGGAAGCGGAGCAGAGTTGCGTGGTGACGTTCGAACCGGTTCCGTTTGCGATCGACGTTCCCTTCGAACGCTATTTCTCGCTCGAAAAGCCGAACGCGACAGCGGGAGTGGCGCCCGGGACAGCGGGAATACCGCTAGGGGAAGTGGTCGTCGGTGTCGAGAACGAGGAACCCGAACCGGTTTTCGATCCCGTTCTCGACGTGGGCGAGATCGTCATCGAGGAACTGTCCCTGTCGCTCGATCCCTATCCGCGTTCACCGGAGGCCGAAACCGTGATGCAGCGTTTTCGCGGAGCCGAAGACGAGGATGAAGGCGGGCCCTTCGCCAGACTTCGCCGATTGCGCGGCAACGGATCCTGATGCCATGAGCAGTTCCGATTCCCTGATCCTGGCACTGGATGCGATGGGTGGCGATGATGCGCCGGCCATGGTGATCGACGGGGCAGCACTCGCGCTCGAACGCTCTTCCGGGATCCGTTTCCTGCTGGCGGGCGACGAGAACCGCCTTCGACCGTTGCTTGCCCGTCACGGCGAGCTGGAGAAAGCCTGCGAGCTCCTGCACACCGAGGAATTCGTCTCGGGCGACGCCAAACCGAGCGTCGCGCTTCGCCAGGGACGCAACAGCTCGATGCGGCTGGTCATCGATGCGGTTCGCGACGGCCGCGCGGCGGCGGCCATTTCGGCCGGAAATACCGGTGCGCTCATGGCCATGGCAAAGGTGGTCCTGCGTACGCTGCCCGCCATCGACCGGCCGGCCATCGCCTCCGTTCTGCCATCGAGGCAACGGCCGGTGGTGATGCTCGATCTTGGCGCCAATGTCGATTGCAGCGCGGAGAATCTCGTGCAGTTCGCGGTGATGGGTGAGGTCTATGCCCGCGCCGTGCTCGACGTCGAGAAGCCGAGGATCGGCCTTCTGAATGTCGGTACCGAGGAGGTCAAGGGCGACAATGTCGTGCGCGAGGCGGCGACGCTCCTGCGCGACAGCCCCCTCGACATCGACTATGCCGGTTTCGTCGAGGGCAATGACGTGATCGACGGCGTTGTCGACGTGATCGTCACCGACGGTTTCACCGGCAATGTGGCGCTCAAGATCGCCGAGGGTACCGCCTCGCTCTACGCCGATGCCCTGCGCAATGCCTTTCGCGGCAGTCTTCGCGGCAAGCTCGCCTATCTGATCGGCCGCTCGGCGCTCGGTGGACTGCGCGCGAAATTCGATCCGAGGCTCTACAACGGGGCCATGTTCCTCGGTGTCAATGGTGTCGTCGTCAAGAGCCATGGCGGCACCGACGCCATCGGCTTCGCCGCTGCCATCAAGGCGGCCGTGGATATTGCGAGGCGAGGCACGAACGAACGCATCATCGAGGGAATGGCCGCGCTCGTGACTGAACCCGATCCTGCGGAAACCGCTGCAAGGTGACCAACACGAACCGTTCCGTCCTGCGCTCCGTCGCATCCTTTCTGCCTGCGCGCGTCGTAAGCAACGAGGAACTCTCCGCCCGTCTCGACACATCCGACAGCTGGATCCGCGAGCGGACCGGGATCGGCCAGAGATACATCGCCGAAGAGGGGCAGCTCACCTCCGATCTCGCCGTCGAGGCGGCGCGGCTCGCGCTATCGCGGGCCGGTGTGCAGGCGGGTGCCATCGATCTCATCCTCGTCGCCACCGCCACCCCCGACAATACCTTTCCGGCGACGGCGACGGCGGTCATGCGCAAGCTCGGCGCCGGCCCCTGCATGGCCTTCGACGTTCAGGCCGTGTGCGCCGGCTTCGCCTATGCCCTGACGATCGCCGACAGTCTCATCCGTACCCGGCAGGTGCGCCATGCGCTCGTCATCGGTGCCGAGACCTTCTCGCGCATTCTCGACTGGGAGGACCGCACCACCTGCGTTCTCTTCGGCGACGGTGCCGGCGCGGTGGTCCTCACCGCCGGAGGACATGATGAGCACAAGGGGATTCTCGCCTGTGCTGCTTCCGCCGACGGACGTTTCTACGACGATCTCTATGTGGATGGCGGACCGTCATCCACCGGTACGGTGGGCCACCTGCGCATGAATGGCCGGGAAGTCTTCCGTCATGCCGTGTCGCGCCTTGCCGGAGCGGCGCTCGAAGTGGTCGAGGCTGCGGGACTGACGATCGGGGATGTCGACTGGCTGGTGCCGCATCAGGCCAATATCCGAATCATCGATGCCGTGGGCAAGCGTCTGGGAGTGCCGGCGGAGCGCACCGTGGTGACACTCGAGAGCCATGGCAACACCTCTGCCGCCTCCATCCCGCTCGCCCTCGACACCGCCTGGAGCGACGGCCGTATCAAGGGCGGCGATCTGGTTCTCATGAACGCCATGGGCGGCGGCTTTTCCTGGGGGGCTGTTCTCGCACGGATCTGACGCAGGCTGCATTCATGCAGTTCCTCCTTGACAATAAAGGAAATTAATCCCAATATCATCCGATATCATGCCCTCATTCATACAGGGTCGTTCGGATGCTGCACGGTCTGTTCAAATTCATTCATCCATACTGGACGATCACGGCGAACGCCGTCGCCGGCATCGTCATCGCGCTCGCGACGATTTTCGCGAGCTTTCATCTCGATGAGGCGCATCGCGAGTTTCGGCGCAGCAGCGAGACGCATGTCGAATCGCTGTTCGTGATCGAGGAGCTGCGGCAGAGCAGCGACGATCTCACCCGGCTCGCGCGGACCTTCGTCCTGACCGGCAACAAGCGCTATCGCCAGCAATACGACGCGACACT
>JAGREZ010000143.1:1147-7479 GCA_020446285.1 Geminicoccaceae bacterium | reverse complement strand
GTCCAGCGGGCCCGGAGCCTCGGTTTCACCGAAGCGGAGACGGCACATCTTCTCGATGCTCTCGACCAGTCGAACGCACTCTCGCGGCTCGAGATCGAGGTCATGGATCTGCCGGAGATTGTTTCGGGCGGTCCGCCCGCATCGATGGATGACACACACATCCGGGCATGGATGGATGCGGTCGAACGCCTGCATGGCGACGACTACCACACGCGCAAGAGCCGGGTCATGACGGCGGTCAACGCCCTGTACCGGCTCGTGTCGGATCGCGGTGCCGTGCATCTTTCCGGACTTGCAGGCGGACTCCTGCGGGCGGAATGGCTCATGGTCGTGTGCATCGGCCTTCTCGCGACGTTCGTCGTCGCCAGCGCGTTCGTGATCCGCCAGCGCTTCGTCAGGCCGCTGGAGACCATCGGCCGGATCATGGCGAACATGCATCAGGATTCGCTGGATACGTCCATCCCGTTTCAGGATCGTGCCGACGAGATTGGCATGGTCGCGCGCGGTGCCGACAGGTTTCGCAAGGAAAGCGCGCGCATGCTCCGCGTCGATGACATGGAATTCGTCCTGCGTGTCGTCTATCATGACGTCAAGCAGCCGGTGAAACGGATGGCGGCGCTGGCGCAGCTGCAGATTGCCGAAGCCGGTGAATGCGGCGAGGGCGGGTTCGCCCATGAGGTCAACCGTTCCTGTCACGGACTGGTCGAGCTCATCGACTCCCTGCGCGATCTCGTCCGCATCGGCGCCAGCGCCGGGAACCGGACCGGATTCGAGCTGAAGGCCGCCTGGACGGACGCCGTGGCCGACGCCCTGCATGGCAACGATCCGGGCGACGTGGTCGCGAACGGGATCGACGGCCTGACGCTTGCAGGCGATCGTTCCCTGATCGTGCAGTTCTTCGTCAATCTTCTGCGTAACGCGCAGCTGCATGGCAGCCGCACGCCCGAAATCACCTTTTCGTCGCAATGGACCGGAAATGGACGGGTCTTCTCCGTTTCGAACAGGATCGACGCCATCGTCGAGGATGCGGATTCCCTGTTCGAGCCGTTCAACACCCGCAATCGCGTGGCTTCCGGCACCAGCGGTCTCGGGCTCGGTCTTGCGATCTGCAAGCGCATCGTCGACCTGCATGGCGGCGAGATCCGGATCGATCAGGAGACGCCCGGCATTTTCGCGGTACTGTTCACCCTGCCTGAAGGCGGTAACGAGGGGGCGGGCCGGTGAGCGGACAACGCCTCGACACGCTGTTCAGGAACGACCCTCGCGCCACCAGGCTGCGCAGATCGTGGCCATGGCGAGAACGAGGGCAAGCCAGCCCGGCAGCAGCGCTGTCTGCGTCGCTCCGGTGACCTTCGCCGCACCGCGTTCGCGGATGCCGATCCAGCCGCGTCCGGCAGTGGCCCGGCCTTCGGCGACACGGCGAAAATCGGGGATGCCGTTCCCGGACAGCCAGCGTGCCGAACCGCTGGTCGCCGTGATCACGGGATCCAGCCGTCCGGCCTGCGCGCGCAGGTCGGTCAGTTCGATCCGCGAGAGGCGTCTCGGTGAGGCATAGGCGACGAGATCGCCATCCTCGAAACGATAGATTCCATCCTCATCGGCTTCCAGCGTCGCGCGGAACAGACCATCCTCGCCGGCTTCCAGCAGCAGTTGCCCGGTTGCGCCCGAGGGCCGCGTGACGGTAACGGCGAGCGTCGGGCCTTCGGCGTCGAGCGAGCGGCGCTCGATCAGCAGGCCGTCGCCATCGGCCCGCGCGGACAGAGCCTCCTCCTCGAGTTCCGGCTCCTTCATCAGCCAGTGAACGAGTCGTCTGAGCAGGGGTGCCTGTGGTCCGCCACCTTCGACTCCCCGCGCCCAGAGCCAGGCGTGATCGGAGAGCAGCTGTGCCACGCGCCCCTCGCCGACACGGTCGAGAATGAGCAGCGGGCGATCGGAGACGCCGGTCATGAGGGTATGGCCGTGGACGCTCTCCACATCGATCTGGCGGAACCACCGTCCCCAGTCGTCGGCCCCTTCGAGATCTGCCGTGACCGGGTGAAGAGCCCCGGTATCGGTCACTGCCGGGCGAAAGCCGCGCTCGATGACCTCGCCCGACGGTCTCCCCGGAAGAATGCGTGCAAGGGGTGTCCGGAAGAGGCTCGACGAAGCGGCGAATTCGGGCCCGGCGGCCTCGAGCACGGCACCGCCGGCTTCGACATAGCGCGCGACATTGTCGAGATAGACGAGCGGGAGGAGGCCGCGCCGGGCATAGCGGTCGAAGATGATGAGATCGAACTCGTCGAGCTTTTCCTCGAACAGCTCGCGGCTTGGAAAGGCGATCAGCGCCAGTTCGCGTATCGGTGTGCCATCCTGCTTTTCCGGCGGCCGCAGGATGGTGAAATGGACGAGATCGACGGCCGGATCGGCCTTGAGAAGGTTGCGCCAGACCCGAAGACCCGGATAGGGCTGGCCGGAGATTAGGAGAACGCGCAGCCGGTCGCGGATTCCGTTGATGGTCACCGTCGCCCGATTGTTCAAGAGCGTGATCTCGCCGTCCAGCGGAGCGGCTTCGGCCTCGATGACACTGTGTCCGGCCTTTTCCAGTTCAACCGGCACGGCCGTTTCCTCGCCGGGGCGAAGTGCCAGCCGGTCGAGAACGGTGCCGTCCTTCTTCAGCGTCACCTGAACCGTATCGTCCGCGGCGGATTGCGGAAAGTCGTCGACCCGCAGAACGATGGCCAGCGGTTCGCCCAGAAGGCCGAATGTCGGTGCGCGGACGATCTCGAGTTTCCTGTCGATCTCGTCGGGATCGCCGGCGAGCAGTGCATGGAACGGCGCGTTCGATTCGAGCTTTGCGGGATCGGCGGGAATGTCGTGAATGATGCCGTCGGTGAGTGCGATGACGGCGCCGAGGCGGGTGCGGTCGATGTCGGCCAGCGTCTCGCGGAGCCGCCCGAAGAGGGCGCTGCCTTCGTTGGGATCGTCATCGATGGCGAATTCCTCGATTTCGATATCGCCGAGTGCTTCGAGGCGTTCGACGAGTGCCGCACGCGCTGCCTCGATCGCTTCCGCCCGTCCGGAGAGTCTGGCACTCGCGGTCCGGTCGACGGCGAGCAGGACGATATCGTCGAGCGGCTCGCTGTCGATGCTGACGATCTGCGGATGGGCGAGTGCCGTCAGGATGATCGAGAGGAAGAGCGCGCGGAAAGCCCAGCCACGCGCGCGGCGGACGAGGCCGATGGCGACCGCGCAAAGGCCGATCACGGCGGCGGCGATCAGAACCGCCGGCGGCAGGAAGGGAGAGAAGGTGATTTCGCTCATGTTCACTGGCCGAGCCTTTCCAGCAGTGCCGGAACATGCACCTGGTCGGTCTTGTAGTTGCCGGTCAGCGCATACATGACGAGATTGACCCCGAAACGACGGGCCATCTCGCGCTGGCGCTCGCCCCCCGGCACGACCGGCAGGAGCGGGCGGCCGAGATCGTCGATCGCCCAGGCGCCGGCCCAGTCATTGCTGCCGATGATCATGCTCGCCACACCGTCATTGATGCCGCTCGGCGTCTGGTCGACCCAGACGGCACCGCCGGCATGGCGTCCGGGGAAGTCCTGCAGCAGGTAGAACGAGCGCGTGAGCACATGATCCTGCGGCACCTGGCGCAGCGGTGGAATGTCGAGATCGCGGAGGATGGTCTGCAGGCGGCGTTCGCCGGCACCGGCGATATCCGAACCCGGCAGGAGGCGCGCGGCATCGCCCGTGTCGATGAGGACCAGACCGCCCTGGCGAAGATAGCTCTCCAGCCGGCTCACGGCTTCCTCGGGAATGCGTGGATGGTCCGGCGGGACGGGCCAGTAGAGGAGAGGAAAGAGATTGAGATCGTCGCCGTAGAGATCGACGGCGACCGGCTCGCCGGTCTCGATGGTCGTCCTTTGGGCGAGCACCGCGCCCAGTCCGTAGAGCCCGGCTTCACTCAGCCGGTCGACCTCGCGAAGGCCGGTGCGGACATAGGCGAGCCGCGTCGTTGCCGTCAGCCCGGCTTCATCGAGGCCATCCTGTGCCGCTTCCTGCGCCATCACCGGTGCCGGCTGTACGGCGCCGGCAAGTGCGAATCCGGCAACCAGTACTGGCGTCGCCGCCCTGCGCCATGACGCCGGTATCGCCAGCACGCCGCGGAAGACATAGGATACAAGGAGATCGACGAGCGCCAGGACGAGGGCAACGGTCAGGAGCCAGGGCAGCAGTTCACGCTCGCGCGCGCGCTCATAGTCGCGATACGAGGATGCCTGATCGCGAAGGTCGAGCGCGGTGACATCGTCGACGGCCGTCTGCAGGTTGAGGGCCACGCGGGCAAGCTCGCTCGACTGTTCGAGACTGTCGGCCGGTGCCCAGAGGCCGGGAGGTGTCTGCGGCCCGGCGACCTGTTCGGCGAACACCCGTCCCTCGACATGCCGGCGGTCGGCGCTGGCCTCGGTCAACCGGCCGAAGGCATCGAGTTCCCGGTCGATTCGCAGGACGCCGGACTGCAACCCGCCGGCGCCGGGCGCCATTTGCAGGATCCGTCTGAGGATGTCGATGAACACGCCGGAAAGCGGGAGACTCGACCAGGCGGTGTTGGCGGTGGTGTGGACGAGGATCAGCCAGCCGAGGCCCTCGCGCCTGCCGGTGATGAGCGGCGTGCCGTCCTCGAGGCTCGCGAGCGTTGCCCTTGCGAGTTCGGGTGAGGGTTGTGCCAGCACCTGACGGCTGACCCGTGCCTCATTGTTCACCTCGATGCCGGCAAGCGGGCTTTCGGCCGGGATGGGCGCCAGCGCCAGCGGTCTCGACCATGAGAGCGCGCCGCCGAGGCTGCGGTCGCCGCGACGCAGCGGTACGGGAAGGAAATCGTCGCTGCCATCGGCCAGTCTCGGCCCGGCAAAGCGCAGCACGATGCCGCCAGCTTCCATCCATGGCACGATCTTCTGCCGTGCCGCCTCGTCGACCTGGCGGCTGTCGGTGAGCACGAGCAGCGAGATGGGCTGGTCAAGAAGGGCGTCGATACTGCCCTCGCGCACCGTGGCGAAGGGCGAGAGCGCGCGCGTGACATAATAGGACTCGGCGAGCAATGGCTGTGCGGCGGCACCTTGAGGGGTTCCCGCCACACCCACGCTCCGCCGCCGCCAGCGTTCGTCGAACAGCACGGTGCCGCCGGCCGAATCCTCGCCGATCACATCCATGCGTGCCATCCTTGCAAGCAGATCGCCCGGCAGGTCGATGTTCATGCGAAGCACATCCTCGCCATCGGCGAACGCGCCGTCGAGCCGGGCGAGGATCTCGCCATCCGGTCCACTCGCCCGGAGGTTCACGGGCCGGTCGCCGTCGGTGCTGCTGCGCCTGACCGTGACGGTGAAGCCGGCATCGTCAGGCTCCGGCGGGGTGAGGAGCAGCGGCCGGTGAATGGCTGTCGGCGAGACCACCGTGAGCGGACCTGTCTGCCGCAGCCGTTCGGCAAGCCTGAGCGCCGGGCCGGCGGATTCCTCGCCGGCGACGAGGCCGTCACTCAGCCAGAAGGTGCTCGCCTCGTCGAGACCGAGCTCATCGATCCGGTCGAGCACCGCCATGCGGTCCACGGGCCAGGGACGCGGTTCGAGCCCGGCGAGGCTCTCCCTTGCTGACAGGGCGTCGAGCCGCTCGGCGGTGACGCCGTTGTCACCGGGTGCCGAACGCACGAGGACGATTTCGCGCTTTTCCCTTTCGGCCTGGGCGAGAACGCTCTCCAGCATGTCGAGCCTGCGCTCCCAGTCCCTCGCCGAGGCCCAGCCATCGTCGATGACGATCAGCACGGGTCCCTGCCCGTCAAGCGATGGCGCGGGGTCGAGTATCGGCCGGGCCATTGCGGCGATCACCAGCGCCGCCAGGACGATCCTGAGGATCAGCAGCCAGAGCGGTGTGCGCGCCGGGGTTTCCTCGCGGGACACGAGTTCGAGCAGCAGCCTGAGCGGCGGAAAGGCGACGGTCTTCGGTGCCGGCGGGGTCAGCCGCAGGAGCCACCAGAGCGCCGGCAGGCCGGCAAGCGCCGCCAGCAGCCAGGGATTGACGAACGCGAGCGGGCCGAGCGTCAGCATCGCTCAGCGCCTCTCGGCGGCGGTCATGAGCTCATAGACCGGCAGCAGGCCGGCAAGCGCCGGGCGGTCGGTGCGATGGCGCAGGCGGATCCAGCCGAAGCGCCGGCAGGTGTCGCCCAGTCGCTGGCAATGGGCTTCGAACAGGGTGCGATAGCGTTCGCGTATGTCGCGCACATTGCCGAACAGCGCCTCGCCGTCATTTTCCAGCCCGCGAAAGAGCGTGCGGCCCTCGAACGGCAGGGCTTCCTCGGCCGG
>JAGREZ010000143.1:0-1092 GCA_020446285.1 Geminicoccaceae bacterium | reverse complement strand
CGAGTTCGTCGAACGGCTGAAGCCAGTCCGACAGCAGGACGAGACGGGCATGTGGCGGCAGGCGTTCCTCGTGCGGCAGGCTTGTCTCTTCCCGTGGTGCCGCCAGCAGGTCGCGGGCGAAGCGTTCGAGCGCATGGCGTCCGGTCACGGGCCGGCGCCCTGAACCCAGGACAGCGACCTGTTCGCCGCCGCGAATGAGCAGGGAGGCGAGGGCGAGCGCCAGCAGCAATGCCCGCTCATGCTTGAAACCGGCGGATGCGATGGAACGAAAGCGCATGGAGGCGGACTGGTCGACCCAGAACCAGACGCTTTCGGCCGCTTCCCATTCCTGCTGGCGAACGAACAGGTGCCGCGATTTCGCCGACTGCCGCCAGTCGATATGCGAGGCCGGCTCGCCCGGCTGATAGGGGCGGAACTGCCAGAATGCCTCGCCCACACCCGTGCGCCTTCGTCCGTGAACGCCCTGGATGACGGTCGCGGCCACGCGATCGGCCTCGACCAGCAGGCCCGGCAGGCGGTCACCGTGACTCTCCGCCTCGATGCGGATCGAATCGAGGCGTGCCCGGTCGGGACGCGGGCGGGTCTCGACCGGCATGGTCAGCCGGGCACCCTTGCAACGAGCCGTTCGATGACATCATCGACGCCGGTCCCTTCCGCACGGGCGGCGAACGTCACCGCCATGCGGTGACGCAGGACCGGCGGCGCCATCATTCTCAGATCCTCGCGCGAAGGGGCAAGGCGCCTGTCGAGCATCGCCCGCACGCGTACCGCGAGCATCAGCGCCTGGCTGGCGCGCGGGCCGGGTCCCCAGGAAATCCGCTGCGCGATCTCGTCGTCGGCACCGCCTTCGGGGCGCGCCGAACGGACGAGGTCGAGAATGTCCTGAACGAGCTGCTCGCCGATGGGCAGCCGTCGCACGAGGGCCTGCAGCGCCATCAGTTGCGGACCATCCATCACCTTCTGTGCCATGCTTTCCTCGCCGGTGGTGGTGGCGATCATCATCCGCCGCTCGGCCTCCTCGCTCGGATAGCCGACATTGATCTGCAGGAGAAAACGGTCGAGCTGCGCCTCGGGCAGCGGGTAGGTGCCTTC
>JAGREZ010000142.1 GCA_020446285.1 Geminicoccaceae bacterium | reverse complement strand
CTGTCCCGCTTGTTCCGACGGGCTCAAGACGGTCGACCCTGACAAGGCCACGCCACCCGCTGACGCCGAAAAGACGCTCTATACTCGTAAGCCTGGAAAGTTCCGAAGAATTGACGACTGTTTTTCCCATGTCGTCGCAAGGCAGGGCGTCATCTTCGTTGCTTTCCCCCGATCTTACCCGCTCGAGTTCAGCGAACCATGATGCCGCTGAACGCAGGGATCCCAAAAAAGACGAAGGCCACAGATGGGGACGCCCGTTGCGCCTAAGCGGTTTCGTGACCTCGCGATTGTCATCTCCTTCGGGAACCTTGGCCCGGATCGAAATGAAGGGGCCATCGCAGATGAGCCGCAATCTGGCACGTTGGATGGTGTCATCGCTTGAGCAGGGTTTCGACGCAATTTCCGCAATTCTGCGCTCGGCATCCGGGCTGGGCTTTGGAACCAATGAGAGAGTGCTGACATCAATGGTGTATTCGGTACACGACATCGCCTCAAACACCAGACGTCCCGCCCCATGCCGCCTGTCCGCACCGATGGCAAGTCCATCAGGCGACCATAGAGGGGCGAGCAGACTGGCGACCTGAACGATCAGCGCATCGCGCTCGGCTGCATCCTTGCCCTCCCAGAAGAGAGTAAGTCTCCCGCCAAATTCCGTACCGGCTTCGATCCACTCCTGATTGTAGAGCTTCTTGTCGTCAGCGCTGCCCGTCTTGCGGTCGATGGCATTGCCGGTTCTGATATAGCCATGGTCGACAACGCAGCCCTCCTTGGCCAGCTCGAATGACCGGCCGTCGCTGTTCCCATCGACCCGAAACATGCCGATCCATAATCGCGCAATATTGCTGTCGCCTGGCTCATTTCCACTCTTGCCGAGAAGATCTTCAACCTCCTCCGGTTCAAGTTGCGTGGCCTGACGAAGTGCGCCTTTCAAGCCGGTCGACGTCAGGACCGGACAATCCGCCGAGTCTCTGATGATCTCCGAAAATTCGGGTATCCCGTCATCTTTCGGATCGCCGAGTTGTTCTTTCTGTGAAACATGACCGCTGCCGATATGCAGATCGCTCAGGAGCTTCAGTTTCAGCCCGATTTCCAGTCGCTCGCCGAACATCATGACCCAACCCTCACAGGATTCGCGAACGCACGGTGATCTATGGCATCGAGCATGACTTCACCGTAGCCGTTCTGGCGCTCGAACGGAAAATCCTCCCAGGTCCGGTTGCTTAGCCACGAAGCCGGCGGGAGGCCATGTAGCAGAAGATCCTCGACAGCCACCTTTCGCTCGTTCGGTTCGACAAGGAATACACTGCCGGGATCCGTCAACAGCCAAGGCTCGACACGGTCACTCCGGGGCGGATAGCGGAGGGCGATGTAACCGCCTTCGAGGTGCTGGGTCGCAAAGTAGTCAACGAGCCGGTAGCCGAGACCATTCCAGTAGGCTTCATAGTCGCACTTGAGCGGTTCTCCCTTCGACAGTCGCTCGACATCGTTCAGCACGGCCGGCGTCTGCAAGGTCAGCGCGAACGGACCGTTGGTGCACAATCGTTCCCTCTTGTCCTTTTCGTCACAATACGGCTCCGCCGACATTATCCGAAGACGCGCACCGGTCTTGCCCAGACCGACGATCCCCTTTTCCAGTAGGGCAAGGATCTTCATTTGTGCGGCAGCATCGACCCCGTCGGGGAAGAGAAGCCGCCCCGTCCAGCGAACACCCTTGTTCTCGACCGCTGCAACGGAAAAGACCTGCCCCGCTTTGGCCTTGAAATCGTAGGCTGCCGAGCCGCGGCTCGGGTCAATGGCCGTTCGCGTGCGGACGCCATAATCAAGCTTATTCCATTTATTCTTGAATTTTTCCCCAATATACCAAGCGTCTTTATGCTTCCAATCGCGAGCAAATGCCCATCGAGCCGCCTCGTCGTCGATCGTCAGATCGTCACTGGCACTCCTGCCGAGATGGTCGGCAACATATGTGCCTGCATTCCCCATGGAGGTAACTGCCAGAGAAAGGGGCAGATACCGAAGTGGAAGCATGTCATCGCCAAGGACCGGAAAGGCATGGCCGACAGTCATCGCGGCCAGCAACTTGCTCGTTCCCTCATCCAGCAAATTCGCGCACTGCAGATTCCGCGCGATACAGCCCTTGATTGCCCCGCCGGGGATAACCTTTTCACCGGAGAACAGGTTGTCGGATTTCATCGCGCCGCCAACGGCAATCGGGCGGTCAGCTTCGTAGGTCACCTTGAGCACATGATCGACATGCCTGGATGTTCCGAGCATGACGGGCACCATTTCGCCAACTTTCGATCCGACAACCTTCCCGAAGCCAACCGACTTCATGGCACCGATGGCGGGCACGAGTTGAAGTGCCGCATCAATCAATTGCCTGACGCGATCCGGATCCGGACCTTTGTCACAGGGAAGCAGCCTCAGGATGCCGCGAAAAGTGACCGGCGTGCCTATGGGAAAAGGCATGCCGACAAAGGCGAGATATCCTTCCTGAACCGACCCGGTTTTCTCATCGACCCGGATCCGGGCATAGCTGGCTTTCGCTGCCGGCATTCGCCGCAAACCGGTTTCATCGATAACCAGGTCTTCAAACAATAACACACCGCGCTCGGGATTATTCGATACTCGCCAGTCTTTGCGCGTTTTGCCTTCCCGTTTTTGCGATTTCAAACCCAACACGGCGTCAATCTCCGCCTGCAGGCCAGAAACCTTGTCGGCGAGACACTCCAGCGCTCCCCGCACAACACCTTTCACCAGCGTTGCCGGCAGAATCTCCTTGTTCTCCGCATTGAGAGCGAGCGGCATATCGATGCTCGCCCGGTCAACCACCATTCCCCGCGTAATGAAGGGGCTCTCCAGCGTCAGGCTGACGCTCATTTCATGACGGAGAACAGTCATGCCGCGTCTTTCTCGACTGCCTCGCTCTTGGCAGCAGGAATGTCGATGACATAGTCGGCGAGACTGAGGACGTGGTGCAGTGCAATGAAGGGCCAGTCGGCGGCACCATGAGCGAGGAGGTCGCTCTCGCCGCACAGGCTGGCAGCATGTCGCCATGCATCCGGGAAATCCGACAGCCTGTTCTTGACGTACTCGGCCCACTTTCCGGTATCGGCGTGCCCACTACCGAGCTTCAGGACATTGCTGACCCGATCCGCCTCACCATCCTCGCCAGTCACCGCAAAGTTCTCCGCATCGACATAGAACCGATGCAACTGGCTTCTGCCGACATCCCTCGAAATGGCACTGAATTCCTGTGTGATTTCCTCCCACCTATCCCCATCCAGAGCGAACGCTCCGGGATTGTCATCCACCAGCTCACCAGCAAACATACGCCACCTGATCGTCGAAGGATCCATCTCGGCCTGATCGAGCCCCTCCAGCGCCATGACCTGGACCATCGAGCGCTCATTGTCGGCGCTTTTTGCGGCATCACTCAGGCTTGATGCCATCTCCCGCAGATCCCGGATCGGGGATTTGTGGTGCGCGAAGGCCATTCCGACGGCAAACGTCACCTTCTGTCCGGGATCGGACGATCCGGGCGCGAACGGAACGCGCATCCCGGCAAATATCTGCAAGAGCTTGCCGACAAGACTCCAGCCCAGCCATGCGGGGCATACGAGACAGACTTCGTCGCCGCCGAACATCAGCGTCTCGAAGCGCAGCTCCCGACCCTTCGACCGGTGCCGCCAAGCCCAGTTCTCTTCGCGCTCCAGCAACCAGTTCAACAAATCGGCAAGCAGGAGGCCGCCATTGGCAGTCAGTACGCGGCTTGCCCGCCCGTAATGTTCGACAGCCTCGTTGAGCCTGCCGACCGCCGCTGTCTCCCGACGATTGCCGAACTGGTTGCCGTCGAAATAGATGACAGCGAGCTTGTTGCTGACATTGGGCGGCAGATGCTCCGGCGGAACGTCGACCATCTCCTGGAAACTGCCGGCCAGCGCAACACCCTGACGCTCAAGCGCCTCCCGCGCCTTGGCCAGACGCGCGAACCTGCCGTCGGCACTGTCCACGCCGAGCTTCTTGAGCGCATCGACCGCGTGATCGATCTCCCGAACATAAAGCTTTGTCTTGATCTCGCGTCCATCGCAACGCCGCTCTGAAGCGCTCGATGAAATCGGCCGGCCATCCTGCTCGAGCAATGCCGGTTGCCGCTTCATCGTGTAGGCGCAGAATGCCGTTTCCGCCTCGACGTCAGCCCCACCGGCAACGAAACGGCTGATGCTCCATTGCTGCAACTGGGTTCGCCGCAGGCGGCTGTCGAGCATCCGGAGAATGTCCCGAAGGCCGGTTTGCGAGCGCGCGCCTGCGACGACTTCAGACTGATCCACACTGGACCATGCGAAGGTGAACCAGCGTGAAGACGGAATTTCGCTCAGACACCGGTTGATCTCGTCACCAACGGTTTTGACGCTGTCAGTCCACGGAGCGTCCTTCTCGTCCTTCGGCCAGTAGAAGCGCAAATGTTCTTTTGTCCGCTCAAATGGCCAGTTGCTGCGGGCGTCCTCGTCGATCCGCGCATGCAGCTCTCGCGCCGCTTCGTCGAAAGATACCTCCGCCGACCGTCCGGCAGCCGTCTCGCACAGTTCGAGCCACCGAGCCCTCTTCATGCATTGCGGGTGCCCGCGCGGCCTCTCTCCTGTTGTCTTGCCAGCATCGTAGGAGAGCCGCAGAACACATTCCGATGCCGCGGAATAAAGCAGGGTCGCTCCGGGAAGTCTGGCGAGATCCTCCGCAACACGATCGACAATGACAAGAAGCTGCGCCGAAGAACCACGAATGACACTCAGATCATTGCTGTCGAATACGGTCGCGCTGAAATTGACTGCCGAAAATTTGACCCAAAGCCACGCCACCGCCTGCCTCCCCAAAGCCAGAACCATAAAACGACATGAAGGCAAGTAATTTTAGCTTGAACGTTAGACGCCCAGTCGCACCAGGTCAATCCGCTTCCTTCAGCGGATGCTGTCCGGACTTGATGAAATGGGCATCGAGGCACCTGATCTGTCTCAATCCGCTTCCTTCAGCGGATGCTGTCCGGACCCAGTAACGCGGTTCGGCAGCTGGGCGACGCCGTCTCAATCCGCTTCCTTCAGCGGATGCTGTCCGGACATGAGCTTCAAATATATAAAGCTTTGAAACGAAAGTCTCAATCCGCTTCCTTCAGCGGATGCTGTCCGGACACCAGCGGGGACCGGAGCACCGCCGCGACCAGGTCTCAATCCGCTTCCTTCAGCGGATGCTGTCCGGACGAACGTCTGCGTCAGTCGGCTCGTGCCGAGGCGACGTCTCAATCCGCTTCCTTCAGCGGATGCTGTCCGGACTACTTTGGTGACGCTGGGCAGATGTTCGTCGGCACGTCTCAATCCGCTTCCTTCAGCGGATGCTGTCCGGACAGCCTCTCCACAAACCCTTGGCCTGCTTCGATTTTCCATTACCCTTTCCAAAGGGCGGGCGATTTTGGCGGTTCGTCTACGATCTCCTTCCCCTGATTCGCATTTGATGGCGAACGTTAAATCGTGCTACATCAAATACTTGCCGGATTTCCAAGCGGAAAAGCCAAATTAATGACCAAAATTCCACCGTGGGAAACCTCGCCGACTATGACCCTTCGACGGGAAGGGATCAACCTTTTCGAGCAGGCGACACGGCTCGATACACTGGAACAGGCATGGCGCCGGGTACACGCCAATCACGGCTGCGCGGGCACCGATGGCGTCACGGTCGAGCGTTTTGCCGAACGCGCGTCACAGCGTTTGCTCGGTCTCTGCAACCGCCTTCGCGACGGAAGCTATCACCCCGAACCGTTGCGCGTTTTCGATGTGCCGAAGGGCAACGGCGAGTTCCGGCGACTGGCCATCCCGTCCGTGACCGACCGGATCGCGCAGGGTGCTGCAGCACAGACTCTCATGCCGCTGCTGGATCAGGAGTTCGAGCCGAACAGCTTCGCCTACCGGCCCGGCCGTTCGGTCAGTCAGGCTGTGGCCGCCATCCGCAAGTATCGGGACGACGGCTTCGTGCATGTCGTCGAGGGAGACATCGAGCGATATTTCGACCAGGTGCCGCACGATCGCCTGCTCGACCGGCTGGAAACGACGATCCGCGGCTTTCACGGGATGAATGCACTGCTCGACCTCGTCGCACTCTGGCTCGAATCCGCCGGTGTCGATCTCGATACGCCTGGTCTCGGCATCCCGCAGGGTTCGCCACTCTCCCCGCTGCTCTCCAACCTGTATCTCGACTGTATCGACGCTCATTTCGCCGACAATGCTACCGGTCTGCGGATGATCCGCTTCGCCGATGATTTCATCATTCTCTGCCGTCGGGAGAAACGCACCCGGGAAGCACTGGCGCAGATGGAGAAGTTGCTTGCCGAACAGGGATTGCGTCTCAATCCCGACAAGACGCGCATCGCGGATTTCGATCGTGGGTTTCGCTTCCTCGGCAATCTGTTCGTCCGCTCCATCGTCATGCCTTCGAAGGAAGATGCGGGATCGGGCGATTGTAACGAGAGCCTGCAACTGCTGCGCTGGATTGCGGGCGAGGATGCGGCGGCCGACGAACGGGAGGCACTCGAGGAGAAGCGCCGCGAAGCCGGTCTCGATGCCGGCCTGCGTATCCTCTATCTGCACGAAACCGGACGGGTTCTCGCCACCCGGCAGTCCCTGTTCACCGTCGAGACGCCGCAAGGCGAACTTGCCGGGCGGCGGGAGATACTTGCCATCCCTTGCGACCGGATTGACCGCATCGAAATCGGTCCAGCCGCGAGCGTCGAAGAGGATGCGTTGCGGCTCGCGCTGTTGTCCGGAACGCTCCTGCACCATGTCAATGGAGCCGGCGAGACCATCGGTGTCACGGCCTCGCCTGCAAGCGACCACGGTGGTCTTCATCTCGCCCAGGCCAGGATCGCCCTCGATGCTGAATTGCGCCTCGACCTTGCCCGGAGGATTGTCGACGCCCGTATCCGCAATCAGCGCGCCACACTCAACAAGCTCAACCGCAGGGAACGCTCGAAAACGGTGATCGGCGCTTGCAAGGATCTCGGCACCCTGATCCGCAAGCTGCCGGTTGCAGCCGATGTGCCAGCGCTTCTCGGCTACGAGGGAGCAGCCGGTGCCACATATTGGCCGTCGCTCGCCTTGCTGGTCAAACCGGCATTTGCCGTGAATGAGCGGCGTTTCAAGCGGATCCGCCAGCCTCCGCCCGACCCGTTCAATCTCGTTCTGAATTATCTGTCATGGTTGCTCGCGCGCGATGTCGAGACCATCGTTCGCCGCCATGGCCTGCATCCGGGCTTCGGCGCCCTGCATTCGGCAGCGGATGGGCAGGATGCCTGCGTCTACGATCTCATGGAGATCTATCGGGCGTCACTGGTCGAGGGGCTTGCCGTGTATCTGTTCAACAACCACAAGCTCGACGAGGTGCATTTCGAGATCCGCGAGAGTGACGGCGCCCTGCGTCTCGCCAAGGACGGACATCGGTCGATCATCGGCGGATATGAGGAGCGGATGAAGCAGGCCATGAAAAGCCGCCGCAGCGGACGAAACCTGCGCTGGCGCCGCCTCATCGAGGAAGATGTGGTCGCGTATGCCCGCCATTGCCGCTCGAACGGGATCGGCGATGCGGCCTTCAGTCCCTGGAGGGTCGATTACTGATGCCGGAGCTATGAGATGGCCACCGCGGAAATGCTCACCGTCTTCACATATGACATCGCCAACGACAAGCGGCGACGCCGGATCGCGAAGATCCTCGAGGAAAAACTGGCGCGCGTTCAGGAAAGCGTTTTCGAAGGGCGGCTGACGGCAAGGCAGGCAGATGCGATCCGCAAGCGCATCGAAGCCTTGATGAAGCCGGATGACAGCCTCCGCGTCTATGCAATCGCAAAGGATGCGCTCCCGCGCTGCCATCAAGCGGGCGGCGTCCCGGTTCTCGACGACAGCGACTACTGGCTGCTTTGAACCACCCGCCTTCATTCAAGTCCGGTATAGTGATACCGGCAGGCGATGATATCCAGTCCTGCGCCTGTGTGGCGATATACCAGCCGGTGTTCCGCCGTGATCCTGCGGCTCCAGCATCCGGACAGCTGACCGCGAAGCGGTTCCGGCTTGCCGATCCCGTCACCCGGCGACCGGAAGGCTTCCCCGATGAGGCGATTGACGCGGGCGAGCATCTTCGCCCCCGGACGGGCGCCGGCCTCATTCGCCCATTCGAGATAGTCGGACCATGCCCGCGAGGAAAAGGTGAGTGTCATGCATCCATGTCAGCCGGCTGGGTCAGTTCACGCGCTTCGCCCCTCCCCGCATCCAGCTCCCGCAGGGAATCCAGAAGATGCGCGGCGTTCTTCGGCGAACCGAGCAGATAGAGGGTTTCGCGCCAGGAATTGAAATCCGCCTCGGACATGACGACGAAATTCGACGCTCCTGTGCGGGTGACAAGCGTCACGTCGG
>JAGREZ010000141.1:3032-4802 GCA_020446285.1 Geminicoccaceae bacterium | reverse complement strand
TGTTCGGCCTCGACCCGGACCTTGACCTCCAGGCTTTCCCGACCGGCACCGCCCCAGATGCCGCGAACCGGCGCCGCCGACCAGTAGTCGAGGCCCGTGGCGGTTCTCACATAGCACTCGCCCGGACAGACACGGTTGGAGGGATCGAAGCCGACCCATCCAAGCCCCTCGATCCATGCCTCCGCCCAGGCATGGCTCGCATCCTCGTCGTCATCGCGGCCCGTGAACAGGTAGCCGCTGACATAGCGCGCGGGAATGCCGATGATGCGCGCGCAGGCGATGAACACATGGGCGTGGTCCTGACAGACACCGCCGCCGAGTTCGAGCGCCCGGGCGGCGGTGGTCGCGACATCGGTGATACCGATACGATAGTCGATGCGATCGCGGACCTGCGACATGAGTTCATGCAGCCGGTCGAGCGGGGAGCCCTCGGGAATACCCCGTGCCAGTGCCGCGAGCGCCGGCGTGGGCGAGGTCTGCGCGGTGGTGCGCAGGAAGAACGGGGGTGGCAGGGTTCCGTGGCTCGGCCCGACCACGCCGTGGGTATCCGTGGTCTCGACCTCGCCCTCGACGAAGATCGCGGTCCACCCCTTCGGCTCCTGAACATTGTGAACATGGAGGATATTGTCGAAGCCGTCGGTGGTCGCAAGCAGCGGACGCCGCGTCTCGCCCTTGAGACGCCAGTTGATCACACGCAGGCCGGCGAACGGCCTCGGCGTCATCCGGACGATCTGCGTGGCATGGGAGATCGGCCCCTGATATCGATAGACGGTGCGATGGCGAATATGCAGATGCATGACTGTCCTAACTACCTCAGGTAGAATTTGGCAATCTCATCGCCCAATGTGATCGTCCGATCAATATGTTCCGTCAGAAATTCATGCAGGCCGCGCTTGAGGATCTCGTCGATGCGGCCATAGCGCAGCCCCGCATGCAGCACGCCGGCAAGTCTGTGACACTCGCCGCTGCGCCCGCCCTGCGCGTCCTGCAGACGGTCGAGACTGATGGTGACCTGTTCGCTGCAGGCGCGCATCGAGCGCGGCATCTCCGAACGCAGGATGAGCATCTCGGCAACGTTCCAGGGGCGGATCCGATCCTTGTAGAGCACATGGTAGGCGCGTCGGGCGGAGACCGCCCGCAGGATCGAGTTCCAGTGGTAGAAATCGACCACACCGCCGACCCGCTCATAGCTCGGCAGCAGGATGTGATACTTGACATCGAGAATACGCGCCGTGTTGTCGCCGCGTTCGAGAAAGCAGCCGAGCCTGAGGAAATCGTAGGCCTGGCTTCTGAGCATGGTATTGTTGTAGGCGCCGTTGATCAAAAGCGCGCGCATCTTGATCCGCTCGAGCGTGAGCCCCAGCCGGTCACTCTCGAAATCCGCCGGAGACAGGTTGCGTTCCTCGAGATAGGCGCTGTTGATCGCGTCCCAGGCATCGCTGCTGAGCGCGCTGCGCACCGCCCTTGCGTTGGCACGGGCGGAATCCAGCGACGCGAGGAGGCTGGAGGGATTGTCGCGGTCGAAGGCCAGATAGCGGATGACGTTGCCGGCACTGGTCTCGTTGTATTTTTCCAGAAACGGCGTCTCGACACCGGCGGCGATGATCGCCGAGCGCCACTCCCCTCCATCCCGCTGCTTGGGCAGCATGCTCATGTGCTGGGCGACTTCGATCAGCCGGGCGACATAGTCGATGCGCTCCACATAGCGCCCGACCCAGAAGAGATTGCTTGCGGTCCGGCTCAGCATTACCCGTTCGCCCCGTTGCCGTT
>JAGREZ010000141.1:2579-2866 GCA_020446285.1 Geminicoccaceae bacterium | reverse complement strand
GCAATTCCGCGATTGACGAAGGCGGGACAGGTCGAGAGCGACAGGGTCGGCTGGGCGATGTAGCCTGAGGGATCCGCCTCCAGCTTGAGCCGGAACTGCTCGAGCTCCTCCTTGCTGGCATGCGGCCCGACCAGCATTCCGTAGCCGCCCGAACCGTGCACCGCCTTGACCACGAGCTCGTCCAGATGCTCGCGCACATAGGCGAGACTCTCGGCCTCGCTGCAGCGCCAGGTGGGCACGTTCTTGAGGAGGGGCGCCTCGCCGAGATAGAAGCGGACCATCTCCGG
>JAGREZ010000141.1:0-2448 GCA_020446285.1 Geminicoccaceae bacterium | reverse complement strand
GGGCGGAAGACCAGCGGATCGATGAAATCGTCGTCGATGCGCCGGTAGATCACATCCACCCGCTTGCGACCTTCGGTGGTACGCATGTAGACGACCAGATCCTCGACGATCAGATCGGCCGCCTCGACCAGTTCGATGCCCATCTCGTCGGCGAGAAAGGTGTGCTCGAAATAGGCGCTGTTGTAGGCACCCGGCGTCATCAGCACGACCGTCGGATCGCCGTTGCAGTTGGGCGGGGCCACCGTGGAGAGCATCTCCAGCAGTTCCTCGCCATAATGCGAGACCGGCTCGATGGAATGCCGGGCGAACAGGTCGGGGAACAGACGGGTCATCACCTCGCGGTTCTCGAGCATGTAGGAAACGCCCGAAGGCGTGCGGCAATTGTCCTCGAGAACGTAGAACTCGTCGGGGCCGACCCGCACCATGTCGATGCCGGCGATGTGCGTATAGACGTCGCCCGGAACGTCGACCTGCTCCATCTCGACACAGAAACTGTCATTCTGCAGCACGAGACGCTCGGGAACCACGCCGGCGCGGATGATCTCGCGATCGTGATAGACATCCTTGATGAACGCGTTCAGGGCGCGGATGCGCTGTTCCAGCCCGCGCTCGAGAAAGCTCCATTCACTGGCATCGAGCACGCGCGGAACGATGTCGAAGGGGATGAGCCGTTCAGGATCACCGCCTTCGAAATAGACCGCGAAGGTGATGCCGATCCGCCGGAACAGCGCTTCGGCGTCGAGCCGCTTGGTTTCGAGAATGTCGTGCGACGTGTTCTCGAGCCAGGACCTGATCGCCTCGTAGGCTGGCCGACACGAGCTGTCGACAGCCATTCCGTTCATTTCATCGAATGCCAACCGCAGGCTCCTCCTTGGCTGTTAACCAAAGTTAGGCCAAGAAATGCCCCGACTGTCAACGAGCCAGCATGAACACCGCCTCTTGCTCAAGCGGGCCGGATGTCGGCCCGGGGCGCTGCGCCCGCCGAATGACCGGCAGCGGACTGCGGTCACGCCTTTCCTCGACGGGATCACCCCCTGAGCGCCGCATTCTCCGGATCGTACGGGCTCTCCTCCACGATCCGCGCATCGCGCAGCTCGCCCATGATGCGGACCTTGCATTCGTTGCCGACTGCTGAAAATGCGGTCTTCACATAGCCCAGCATCAGCGATTTTTTCACATGATGACCGTAGCCGCCTGCCGTGCCGCGGCCGACGACTTCGCCATCCATGTAGACCGGTTCATTGCCGAAGCTGTCGGCGTCGGTGGCGTCGATTTCCAGCGTGCAGAACTTGTTGGGAATGCCCTGCTCAATCTGCCTGACGAGAGAATCCTTGCCCCTGAAATCGCCCTTCTGCAGACGGACGAAGCGGTCGAGGGAGGCTTCGAGGATGGTGTTTTCGGCGTTGAGATCCGTGCCGAACAGGCGATAGCTCTTTTCCAGCCGCATGCTGTCCATCGCCCGCATGCCCACATGTGCCATGTCGAATTCGGCACCGGCGGCGACCAACTGGTCGAACAGCGAGATCTGGTATTCGATCGGGTGGTGCAGCTCCCAGCCCAGCGAGCCGACGAAATTCACCCTCAATGCGCGCACGTTCGGGCAGAAACCGACGGGAATGTCGCCGCCGGTGAGCCAGGGCATGCCAGCGTTCGAAACATCCGCATCGGCGAGCTTTTCCAGCACCTTGCGGCTGTTCGGTCCGGCCAGCACGAACACACCGTATTGCGTGGTGACATCCTGAATGAACACCGAGCCGTCGCGCGGCACCGCCCTTGTCAGGATATCCCAGTCCATGTCGTGCGCGGCACCCGGCCCGACGACATAGAAGCGTTCGCCCCAGAGACCATCCGCCATGCGCATGATGGTGAACTCGCTGCGCACCGAGCCCGACGCATTCAGGTGATGGCAGAGATTGATACGGCCGATTTTTTTCGGGATGGCATTGGCGACGAGCCCGTCGAGCCATCCGCGCGCACCCGGACCCTCGACGATATATTTGGCAAACGAGGAAAGTTCCATCAGCCCGACATTATCGCGCATGGCCCGCACCTCGTTGCCGACATGCTCGAACCAGTTGGAGCGGCGGAAGGAGTAGACATCCTTGCGCTCGACGCCCTCGGGCGCGAACCAGTTCGGCCGCTCCCAACCAAAGCGCGCGCCGAACACCGCCCCGGCACGGTCGAGCCGTTCGAACACCGGCGGCGCCTTGGCCGGACGGCAGGCGGGGCGCTCCTCCATCGGGAAATGGTTGATGAAGACGTGCTCGTAGGCTTCCTCGTTCTTCAGCTTGGCGAAATGCTTGGAAACCACACCGAAACGGCGCGGATCGACGCCGTTGAGATCGACGCTGGGCTCGCCATGGACGATCCAGTTGGCGAGCTGCCAGCCAGCGCCACCGGCGGCGGTGACACCGAAACTGTGCCCCTCGGAGATCCAGAAATTCGGCA
>JAGREZ010000140.1:414-2455 GCA_020446285.1 Geminicoccaceae bacterium | reverse complement strand
ACGTTGATCGCCGGGAAAGGCAGCTTGCCATCCTTGGCAATCTGGTAAAGGCGATGCACGCCCGTGGTCGTCTCCTCGGACAGGCCCACGATGCGGTCCTCACCCTCGAACCACTGCGGGTAGTGCTTGTGGATGATGGCGGTCAGGTCGCCGCCGTCGTCGAGGATCAAGTTGGGGCGCTTGCCGTCCTTGAACGCCTCGAGCTGCTGGTAGATGCACCAGTCGTACTCCTCCTCGGTCTCGCCCTTCCAGGCGAAGACCGGGATGCCGCTGTCGGCGATGGCCGCCGCGGCATGGTCCTGAGTCGAGAAGATGTTGCAGGACGACCAGCGAATCGACGCTCCGAGATGACGAAGGGTGCGGATCAGCACGGCCGTTTCGGTCGTCATGTGCAGACAGCCGGCGATGCGCGCGCCCTTCAGGGGCTGGCTCTTGCCGAATTCCTCGCGCAGCGACATCAGGCCGGGCATCTCGCGCTCGGCAATCGCAATCAGCTTGTGGCCGCGTTCGGCCAGCGAAATATCCTTGACCTTGAAGTCGCTCATCGGTCTCCACTCGATCCGTTGTTCTCTTGAAAGGCGGCAGCCGGCGATCAGTCGCGCTCATCGAATCCGCGTGCAATCAGTTCACACAGCGCATCGAGCGCCGGGCCGGCTTCGGGGCCATCGGCTTCTAGCACTACCTCGCTGCCGGTGCCAGCCGCGAGCAGCATCAGACCGAGGATTGAAGTACCATGAACGGTAAGATCATCCTTGGATACTCTCACCTCGGCGTTAAAGGTCTCCGCCAGCTTGACAAAACTCGCCGCCGCACGGGCATGAAGGCCCCGCCGGTTGACGATGCAGCAGGTCCTCGGCTGCAGAACCTCGTCAGCCACCCTGCGGTCCCTGCGGTGCCAGCAGCTGGCGAGCGACATTGATGTATTTGCGACCGGCATCCTGGGCTGCCTGCACCGCCGCCGCGAGATCATCGCCGGTGCGTACGCGGGCAAGCTTGATGAGCATCGGCAGGTTGACGCCGGCAATGACCTCGAGACGCGGCCGTTCGAGCACGGAAATGGCGAGGTTCGAGGGTGTTCCGCCGAACATGTCGGTGAGGACGATCACGCCCGCACCAGTGTCGGTTGCCTCGACCGCGTCGACAATCGCCTTGCGGCAAGCCTCGATATCGTCATCGGCACCGATGCAGATGGCTCTCACCTGGTCCTGCGGGCCAACCACATGCTCGGTTGCCGCAAGAAATTCGGCAGCAAGACGGCCATGCGTCACCAGAACGATTCCGATCATGAAAACGACTTCTTTCCATCTTCGGAGCCGGATGCCGCCGGTACCGTTCCGGCCGCGATCCTGCCCTGCCGCGCCAGTTCGCGATGAAAGGTCATAACCTCGAGACCCGTCTCCCTCAATGTCCGAGCCAGCCATTCGGCGAGAAAAACCGACCGATGCTGACCGCCCGTACATCCGATGGCGATCGTGAGATAGCTCTTCCCCTCCGCCTGAAAGTGCGGGACCAGCGGAACGAGCAGCGCTCGCAGGCTTTCGAAGAACGGCGCGAAGGCGGGGTCGCCGAGCACATGCTCCTGCACCGGCGCATCCAGCCCGGTCATCGGCCTGAGCTCGTCGACATAGTGGGGATTGCTCAGGAACCGGGCGTCGAAGACCATGTCGGCCTCCCGCGGCAGACCCTGGCGAAAGGCGAAGGAGACGAGCGTCACCGCCATTCGCTGGTCGTCCTTGCGGGCGAAATGGCCGCTCAGCATGCGGCGAAGGTCGGCGAGCGACATGCGGGTGGTGTCGATCAGCATGTCGGCCGCAGCCCGCGCCGGCTTCATGAGAGCCCGCTCGCGCGCGATGCCGTCGGCGACCGGGCGGTCGATGGCGAGCGGATGGCGCCTTCGGGTCTCGGTGTAACGCTGGTGCAGGACCTCATCGTCGCAGTCGAAGAAGACGAGACGGGTCTCGAACGGGCGGTTGCGATTGAGCCGGGCGATCAGCGCCACGAGCTTGTCCGGATCGAAACCGCGGGTGCGGCTGTCCATGCC
>JAGREZ010000140.1:0-360 GCA_020446285.1 Geminicoccaceae bacterium | reverse complement strand
GGCAGATTGTCGACCGCCTCGAAATCGAGATCCTCGAGGATCTTCAGGCATGAACTGCGACCGGCACCAGAAAGACCGGTCACGATGAGAAGGGTATCGCTCATCCCGTCATGCCACCCTCGCCCGTCATGCCACCCTCGGATGACCAAGGATCGTCGCGATCCGGGCTACGGCCGACGGGGCAAGGCCGTCCAGATCGAACGCCGGAAGCTCGATACCTGCAATCCATACCGTGGACACGTCGGGCAAACGCTCCTGTTTCACACTTGCAACAAGTCGTATGACGATGTCGATCCGGCTTTCGTCGAGACAGGGAAGCCTGAAGATGCCCTGACCGCGAAGCTCGATCAAGCCCGGTTC
>JAGREZ010000139.1:2948-3814 GCA_020446285.1 Geminicoccaceae bacterium | reverse complement strand
TCTACGGCGCGCTCCAGACCGGTGTCGTCGACGGTCAGGAGAACACCTGGTCGAACATCTACGGCCAGAAGTTTTTTTAGGTGCAGGACGGGATCACCGAGACCAATCACGGCATCATCGACTATCTCGTGGTGACGTCGACCGAGTTCTGGGACGGGCTGCCCGAGGATGTCCGCACCCAGCTCAAGACCATCGTCGATGAGGTCACGACCCAGCGTAACGCCGAATCGACTGCGGTCGACCTGCAGAATCGCCAGTACATTCTCGATACCGGCGCGGTCATCCGCGAGCTTTCCAAGGAGCAGCGCGCCGCGTGGGTCGACGCGATGAAGCCCGTGTGGGAGCAGTTCGCGGGCGACATCGGTCAGGATGTCATCGACACGGCCGTGTCCTACAACGCATCCAACTGAGGCCTGTCCGCCACAGCCGGGAATCGTCCGGCCGGGGTTCGCCCCGGCCGGCGCCGGTGCGGTTCGAGTGCACCACCCGCAGGGGGGAAAACCAAGAATGAAGACACAGGCCCAGGGCGGCTTGGCCCGGGCGATCGACGCGATTGAGGAATCGTTCATCGCCATCATTCTCGGTCTGATGACCGTCATCACCTTCGCCAACGTTATCGCCCGCTACATTTTCAATTCCAACATCCTCTGGGCGCTGGAGACCACGGTCTTCCTGTTCGCCTGGCTGGTATTGATCGGTGCCTCGTACTGCATCAAGGCGAAGGCGCATCTCGGAGTCGATGCCGTCATCAACATGGTATCGGCGCCGGCCCGGCGGGCTCTCGCCATCATTTCCGTTCTCTGCTGCCTCGTCTTCAGCGTGCTTCTCCTGATCGGTGCCTGGGAATACTGGTGGCCGTTCGCCAC
>JAGREZ010000139.1:0-2868 GCA_020446285.1 Geminicoccaceae bacterium | reverse complement strand
TACGAGAAGCTGCCGCGCTTCATTCCCTATTTCGCGCTGCCGCTCGGTCTCACGCTCATCACGATCCGCTTCATTCAGGCCGCAATCGCCGTCTTTCGTGGCGAAACGGACCGCATCATCGCCAGCCACGAAGCCGAGGACCTCGTCGAGGAAGCCGCGGCAAAAGCCGGGCGGGAGGACTGATCCATGGCTGTCGCCCTTCTCTTCCTGATGGTTATCGGCTTTCTCCTGATCGGCGTTCCCATCGCCGTTTCACTCGGCCTCTCCTCCATCATCTTCCTTCTGGTCCACAGCGACAGTTCGCTCGGCTCCATCGCCCAGACACTGTTCAACGCCTTTGCCGGGCACTACACGCTGCTCGCGATTCCGTTCTTCATCCTCGCCTCGACATTCATGTCGACCGGCGGCGTGGCCAAGCGCATCATCCGCTTCGCCATCGCCTGTGTCGGTCATTTCCAGGGCGGCCTCGCAATCGCCGGCGTCTTCGCCTGCATGCTCTTCGCCGCACTCTCCGGTTCCTCGCCCGCCACCGTGGTGGCCATCGGCACCATCGTCATCGCCGGCATGCGCCAGGTGGGCTACACCAAGGATTTCGCCGCCGGCGTCATCTGCAATGCCGGTACGCTCGGCATCCTCATCCCGCCCTCCATCGTCATGGTCGTCTACGCCGCGTCGGTCGATGTTTCGGTTGGCCGCATGTTCCTTGCCGGCGTACTGCCCGGTCTCATCGCCGGCCTGATGCTGATGATCGGCATCTACATCGCGGCGAAGATCAAGGGGCTGCCGGCGCAGCCCTGGGCCGGCTGGGACGAGATCTGGAATTCCGCGCGCGATGCCGGATGGGGACTGTTCCTCATCATCATCATTCTGGGCGGAATCTATGGCGGTATCTTCACACCCACCGAAGCCGCCGCGGTCGCTGCCGTCTACGCGTTCATCATTGCCAATTTCGTCTACAAGGACATGGGCCCGCTCAAGGGCGAAGGCGACCATCGCCATTCCTTCTTCAGCCGGCCGCAGAGCCTCGTGACCGTCCTCTTCCATCCCGACACGAAACAGTCGCTGTTCGATGCGGGCAAGATGACGATCATGTTGCTGTTCATCATCGCCAACGCGCTCATCCTCAAGCATGTGCTCACCGACGAGCAGATCCCGCAGGCGATCGCCGGATCGATGCTGGAAGCGGGCTTCGGACCGGTGATGTTCCTTGTCATCGTCAATGTGATCCTTCTGATCGGCGGTCAGTTCATGGAGCCCTCGGGCCTGATCGTCATCGTCGCCCCGCTGGTCTTCCCGATCGCCATCGAACTCGGCATCGATCCGATCCACCTCGGCATCATCATGGTGGTGAANNAACATGGAAATCGGCATGATCACCCCGCCCGTGGGCCTCAACCTCTTCGTTACATCCGGTGTCGCCGGGATGCCGATGATGCAGGTCGTCCGGGCGGCGCTGCCATGGCTCGGCATCCTCTTCATCTTCCTCATCATCGTCACCTATGTGCCGTTCATCTCCACATGGCTGCCGACACTGATGATGGGACCGGAGATCATCACCAAATAGGATCATCACTGAAAGAACACGCCGCTCGCCGTCCCGGAACACCGGCTGGCGAGCGGCTGCGTCATGCGGGCCTCGCGCAATCTGCAGGGCTCTTCAGGATAGTCCTTGACGCGACCTTCGTGGCGCACATGCTGCATTCATGGAAGGTTTCCAGCAGCTCGCCGAACTGATGATCGTCCTGGCGGCGGCCGTGTTCTTCGCGGCCGTCGCCATTCGCATGAATCTCGGCCCCATTGTCGGCTACCTCTTCGGAGGCGCGGTGATCGGCCCGCCGGTCCTGGGCGTGGCCAAAAGCGCCGAACTCGTCGCCTTTCTGGGCGAGCTCGGGGTCGTCTTCCTGCTGTTTGCAATCGGCCTCGAACTGCCGGTCCAGCGCATCCGCACGATCGGCGCCCGGACTCTCGTCCTCGGCTTGCTGCAGGTCGTCATCACCACCGTCATCATGGCGCTGATCGCCGCGCGCTTCGGCCTGGAACCCGCAGGAGCACTCGCTGTCGGCGCCGGTATCGCTCTGTCATCGACGACCATCGTCCTGCGCCTGCTCACCGACCGGAGCCAGCTCAACACACGCTCGGGCCGTGCGGTCTTCGCCATCCTGATGATCCAGGATCTCCTCGTCGGGCCCTTGCTGGTCGCCATCCTGGCACTCGGAGAAGGCGAGGGAAACCTGCCGCTCATCCTCGGCATCGCCTTTGCCAAGGCGGTCCTTGCCGTCGCCCTGATCTTCGCCATCGGCCGGCGATTGCTTGCACTGCTCTATCTTCCCATCGCCGCCATCCGTCTGCCGGAGCTGTTTACCGGATTGACGGTGCTCATCGTTCTCGGTGTCGGCTGGCTCACCCATGCCGCCGGCCTGTCCCTCGCATTCGGAGGGTTTCTCGCCGGCGTCCTGCTCGCAGACAGCGTCTATCGCCACCAGATCGCCGCCGATATCCGCCCCTTCCGCGGCCTGCTGCTCGGTCTGTTCTTCGTCAGCGTCGGAATGCAGCTCGATCTCGCGGCACTGCTCGAACAACCGCTCTTCGTCCTCGGGGTCGTTCTCTCGCTGATCCTCGTCAAGGCAATCGTGATTGCATCACTCGCCCCCTTTTCCGGACTCGACGCGCGCACCGCCATTCGCACCGGCGTGATGCTCGCCCAGGGCGGTGAATTCGCCTTCGTTCTCTGGTCGGCGGCCGGCTCCATCGGCGTTCTCGACAATGATGCCAGCCGCATTCTCATCGTGTCGGTCGCCGTCAGCATGGCGCTCACCCCGTTCCTGTTCATGCTGCTCGACCGTTTCCTGCCTGCCACGAGTGCCAGTA
>JAGREZ010000138.1 GCA_020446285.1 Geminicoccaceae bacterium | reverse complement strand
GCGTCCGCCCCTTCGGGAAGGATCCACTTCGCGCCGGTCTTCAGCCCCGCTTCCTCGAGCAGCAGCTTCAGCGGCACGCCCGTATACATGACATTGTGGATCATGCCGTGGGTATACTGGCAGCCATCGAGCTGGGCACCGCGCCATTCCATGCCGGAATTGGCCGCGCATTCGAGGAAATGGACGCGATTGACGCGCGGGAAGCGCCTGAGATCGTCGAGCGTGAAGACCAGCTGACGGTCGACCAGGCCATTGATCATCAGCCGGTATCGTGACGGATCGACCTCGGCGATGCCGGCATGGTGGCGTTCGAAACAGAGCCCGTTGGGCGTGATGATCCCGTCCAGAGCATGCAGCGGGGTGAAATTCACCGAGCTCACCGGATCGGCGGTGAGCCACTCCACATTGCGGCGCACGACATGCGCCTCGTATTCGGACGGATGGCCGTAGGGCCGCGCATCGACACCCTCGCCGGTATAGATCGACCAGTCGGGGAGTTCCGTGATGGCCGGATCGTCGGCGCGCGCGAGACCGCCGCCCGCCGCCAGTGCGCCGGCAGCGCCGAGCGCCGTTCCGCCGGACCTGAGCAGCCCGCGCCGGCTCGTCTTCCTGTTGTGGTCAGTCATGAAAATTCGTCCCGTTCACTGCCCCGCACCCCGAAGGGCGCGCCGGAGATCAAAGCCCCTCGATGATGACCGCCCTGTTGGGTTCGAGCGCGATCGTGCCCTGCGCCTTGATGTAATTCTCGACCACCTCCCAGATCGGCGGCCCCTCGGTGTCCTCGTTCACCGATGCCCAGCCGGCGACGACATAGCTCCTGCCCGCGTCGATCGCCTCGCCGCTGGAAAGAAGGGTCATGCCGGAGATGCGCGAGCCCATCGGTTTGGTCACGTCGATCGTGTATCCGAGCCCGCCGACGCGAACCATGTCACCGCCCTGCTGATAGTAGGGATCGGCGTTGAAGAGATTGTCGGCGACATCCTCGAGCACGGTATGCAGCATCTCGCCGGTCATTTCCGTGCGATAGGCGGCGGGGTAGTTCATCGCCGTCACATTGTGCAGATCCTCGCGGGTGATCTCCGCGCCCGGCAGCAGGCTGGTTCCCCAGCGAAAGCCGGGGCTGAGCGCGATATCCGCCTCGCGTTCGCTGATGAGCGCCTCGCAGATCAGATCGTCCCAGGTGCCGTTGAAATTGCCGCGGCGGAAGAGCAGGCTTTCGGTGGTGCCGAGCACCTCCGACAACTGGTCGGCGAACGGTGCGCGCACCTCCTCGATCAGCGCTGCCATCTCCGCATCCGGCGCGATCACGTCCGAAAACACCGGCACGAGCCTGTGCCGCAGGCCCTTCATGCCGGAACCGTCCACATCGAGATCGACGCGCGAGACGAACTTGCCGTTGGAGCCCGAGGCGATGAGTGCCGTCCTGTTGACCATCACCGGCTCGGGCAGGGCATCGTGGGTGTGGGCGCAGAGAATGACGTCGATACCGTCCACGCGCGAGGCGAGCTTGCGGTCGACATCGAAGCCGTTGTGCGACAGCAGGATCACCGCCTGCGCGCCCTCGCTGCGCACCTCCTCGACCACCTCGGCCATGCGCTCCTCGCGGATGCCGAAGGAAAGGCCCGGAAACATCCAGCGCGGATTGGCGATCGGCATGTAGGGGAAGGCCTGCCCGATGACCGCGATCTTCGCCCCGCCACGCTCGAACATGGTATAGGCGTCATAGGCCGGCTCATCCCATTCGACGTCGAAGATGTTGGCGCCGAGGAAGGGAAAATCGAGCCCGTCGACGATCTCCGTCACCCGGTCGATGCCGAGCGTGAATTCCCAGTGCGAGGTCATCGCGTCGGGACGAAGCAGGTTCATCACCTCGACCATGTCCTGTCCCATGGTCGCCTGCGCGGTGAGGCTGCCCTGCCAGGTATCGCCGCCGTCGAGCAGGATGGCATCCTCGCGCTCGGCGCGGATCGCCTTGATGACGGTGGCCACCCGATCCATGCCACCCATGCGGCCATAGCTCTTCGCCAGACTGGCGAAATCCTCGCAAGTGAGCGCATAGGCGTCGGGGCTGCCCGGCTGGATGCCATAGAGATCGAGAAAATCCTTGCCGGTCACATGCGGCGGCAGTCCCTTGACCTCGCCCACCCCGACATTGACCTCCGGCTCACGAAACAGGATCGGCCTGAGCTGGGCGTGAATGTCGGTGACATGGATCAGCGATACATTGCCGAAGCTGTCGAACCGGAGAAGATCGTCCTGGGTCAGCTTCTGCTGGGCCATCAGCCGGCTCCAGCTTCCCGCACCCGAGGCGCCCAGAATAGCCGAGGCGGCGACCCCCGCCTGAAGGAATTCACGTCTCGATATCAGCATTGCGCCATTCTCTCGTTCAATCGCCGGTTGTCCGACAAACGTCCGGAAGACGAGTCCGGACACAGGCGGAGCGTCCGCCTGCCCCGGACTGACACCGGAGCTTCATGACTTGCAGATGCGAGGGACGGCCACGCCGGTGCCGCCGCCGGCCGTCCGTTCGCCGGTCGAACCCGCCTGGCTACTGCCGGACCGAGGGCGTTTCGATGACGAGCCCGGTTCCACGCGATGCCACATAGAGCTCCAGCGCCTTCATCTCGTCGGAACCGACAGCGAAGGGAACGCCACGCGTATCCTCGACGCAGCCCTTGAACCGCCGATCGATCGAGCCGAGCCCGCCCCATTTCAGGCGATAGACCGGAAAGCCGTTGATCTGCCCCTGGGAGAGATGGTCGGCGCGCAACATGTTGCCGTAATTGTCCTCATGGCAGTTGGCGCAGGAGAAATCGAGCTGGCCGAAGCGTGTGTAGTAGATCTCCCTGCCCTTCTCCCACCATGTTTCGGCGGGACCGTCGGTCGCCACATCCACCGGCATGCCGCGGGATTGCAGGCCGATGGCCGCGGTCATCGACAGCATCTCGTTGCTTTCCCACTTCCACGGCTCGGCACCCATATGCTCGGTGCGGCTGTAGTTGATGAGCTCCTCCATCGTCGCCAGCGTGCCGAGCTCCTCGCTCCATTTGGGCATGGCGGCGCGCAGGCCGGCAAAACCGGCGATATCGCCGTGACAATCGGCGCAGGACTTGCCTTCGCTGCCGTCGGCCGCTTCCCACAAATCGAGCCCCTGATCGACATAGATCATGCCCGGATTGTCGAAATCATCCATCTGCAGCGCCTGTGTCTCGTCACTGCGGAAGCGCCAGCCGGAAATGACCTCGCTGAACGGCGAGCCCTCCGGCGCCGGCGCCTTCGTCACGAGGGTCTCGCCGTCGATGACAAGTTCGTCTTCCTCGCCGGCGAAGACGGCCGTCGCCGTCGTCAGGCCGGCGATCAAGGCCGCCGCAGACGTGGCGATCATTGTTCTTTTCATGTCAGCCTTCCCTGATCCTCGATACCGCTCAACCGACGGTTATCTTTTTTTCGTCCTCATAGACCGATCCGTCATCATCGACCCAGGTGAAACTGATCGTCCCGCTTTCGGGCACGGTCATCGAGAATTCGAAATAGGGGTTGGAGGAGACAGCGGGCTCCAGATCCACCGCGATCACCTCCTCGCCGTTGAACGCGGCGGTGAACCTGTTGATGATCTGGCGCGGGATAAGATTGCCTTCCTTGTCCTTGCGCTGCCCCGATTCCATGTCGTGGCTGATGAGCGTCTTGATGGTGATGACCTCGCCAGCGGCGGCCTTCTTGGGCACCTTGACGCGCGGTTTGACCTTGCCTGCCATGTTCGGATTCTCCTGTTCAGCCGCCGCAGCCGCCGATGGTGACCTTGACCTCGCTCGCCGCGCGGACATACGAACCGTCGCTCATGCGCGCCACGGCGATCACATTCTGCGTCTTGGCGAGGCGAATGCGGGTGGAGGCTTCGGGAGCCGCCAGCTTGTCGAAATGAAAGGTGGCAACGCCCGGACTGGGATTGCCGTCGGCGAGAATGAGAATGTCGGTCGCGCCCTCGGCGGAAACGCCGATCGGCACGGTGTTGCCGTTCTCGGCGATTTCCGGCGCGGTGATCGTGAGGCCGCCGCCATCGGTCGCCTCGGCACCGCCGGTGAAGGCGGCGATCGCATCCTCCATGGCGGCGCTGGCGACCCGGCTGAAGGCCACCGGTACGAGCGCCACACTCGCCACGCCACCGGCCACCTTGAAGGCCGAACGTCGTGTCAGGTTCATCAGGTTTCTCCTTTGCGAAGCCATCGCTGCGTTTCTATTCCTTGAGGGTCCTGAGATAGGCGACCACATCCTCGACCTCGGAGGCGGTGAGGATGGTCTTGCCGACAAGATCCTCGCGAACGCGCGGCGCCGGATCCTTGACATAGAAGCCGGGCATGATGGTGCCCTCGAAGATCATCTTGGAATTGACGACGAGCCCGCGAAGTTCCGCTTCCGTCCAGCGATCGGCGACACCGTCGAGCGTCGGCCCGACCTCGCCGTGAAACGGCACGTCGGCGACATCGCTGTTGGCGTGACAGGTCACGCAATTGCCGAGCGAACGATCGACAAAGACGGCGCGGCCGTTTTCGGCATCGCCCGCACCGCCGGTAAGCGACTGCTCCACGGCACCATCCGCGAACGCCACATCCCCCGGCGCCGTCTCCGCCATGGCCGGCAGCGACAGTGCGAACAATGCGGCGAACGCTATTCCCCACTCTTTAACGTGCAAATTCCGCATCAAACCGAAGACTCCCTGTAGTTTTCCATTTCTCGTTTGTGGAATTGGCAATGCGTATTGCTGACAGAAAAGCCCGGATGCGCCAAGGATAAATTCGAGCATCGGAATGTCCGAATGTGACGCCGCATCCGTGCTACTGCGCCTGTTCCTCCTCCATGAAGCGGCGTGCATGATATTTCTGGAAATGCTCCTCGCCCTCGTAGAGCTCCTCGTTCACCCAGCGCAGCATGCTCATCGTCGTACCCTTGCCGAACGCACCCGGCAGGATCTCGACCGCCGCCTGCGCCGCCGTGCCACCATCCGGCACCTCCTTCGGCATGAACAGCATGGTCGGCGTGAAGACCACCCCCCAGCGTTTCGCCATCTCCTTTTCGGGCAGCGCCTCACCATCGAAGTCCGTGACCTCCTCGTCGCCGAAGAGATTCATCTGCACCACCATGAAATTCTGCTCGATATAGTCCCGGATCTTCGGGTCGGAGAACACCTCCTCGTGCATCTTGCGGCAATAGATGCAGCCACGCTGTTCGAAGATGATCGCCAGCCGCCTGCCATCGTCATTCGCCGTCTGCAGATCCTCCGCCATGTCCTTGAAGGTGAGCGCCAGCCAGGGCTCCTTGTGCAGCCCGTCCTCGCCCATCTCGACGGCGTGCGCCGACAGCGGCAACAGGCCCGCCAGCAGCAGCACGAACGCGAATCTCCTCATTTTCAACCTCCCCTTCAGCCAATGCTCATGAACACCGGAAATGTCTCGATCATCCAGTTGGCGATCACGTTCATGCTGTCGGTGGCGATCAGCACGGCGAATGCCACCATCGCGCCACCCAGGATCTTTTCCACCTTGCCCAGATGCCGGCGGAATCCCTGCGCCCAGCGCATGAACGGGCCGATGAACGCCGCCGCGACGACAAAGGGCAGCGTCATTCCGAGCGCATAGACGAGCAGCAGCCCCGCACCCTGCCCGGCCGTGTCGGTCGATGCCGCCATGAACAGGATGGCCGCCAGCACCGGCCCGACGCAGGGGGTCCAGCCGAAGGCGAAGGCCAGCCCGATCAGATACGCACCGAGGAGACCGGCCGGCCGCGCCTCGCCGAGTTCCATGCGCATCTGCCGGTAGAGAAAGGGAATGCGGACAATGCCGAGAAAGTGCAGGCCGAGCATCAGGACGATCGCCGCCGCCGCGTAGCGCAGCACGTCGAACCATTCGCGAAGCTGCTGGCCGAAGACGCTCGCGGTCGCGCCGAGCCCCATGAAGATGGTGATGACGCCGAGCGAGAACATGACCGCCGACAGCACCGCCTGCCGCCGCACCGGCCCCATGTCCACGGCCCCGTCATCCGTCATCCGCTCGAATGACTGGCCGGCCATGTAGCACAGATAGAATGGCACGATGGGCAGGATGCAGGGCGAAATGAAGGACAGAAGCCCGGCACCGAACGCAGCACCCATGCCGATATCGAATCCCAACGCCAACCCCTGATCTTTTTTGCTAGTCTGGCTACTGCCCGACCTGTTCGACATTGAAACACATCAATATGTGAATGTGTATGGCCAATCGCACAAAAGGAGAGCGTCCATGCGGTTCGTGCGTCTCGCCCTGCTGTTGATCGCAACCGGCCTCGCCTCTCCGGCGCTGCCGTCGGCCGCCGAACTCGTCATGGTCGAGAAGGCGGGATGCGTGTGGTGTCGCCAGTGGCATGCCGCCATCGGCCCGATCTATCCCAAGACCGGGGAAGCCCGGATCGCTCCGCTGCGCCGCATCGACATCGCCGACCCGGCCCTCGCCGATCTGCAGCTCGCGAGCCCGCCCCGCCTCACACCGACCTTCATTCTCGTCGACGAGGATCGGGAAGTCGGCCGCATCGAAGGCTATCCCGGCGAGGATTTCTTCTGGGGCCTGCTCGCAAGACTGCTGGAGAAACTGCCGAAGGAAGATGCGGGGGGATCCTGAACGGACGGCGCCGGAAACCACCCCGCCGCCTCACCGATCCACAATCGCACCGCAGGGATCACGGACAGACCGTCAGTCGCGTCCGGCGAAGCGGCGGACGCCGATGCCCGCATCCTCCAGTGCCGCACGGACGGCGCGGGCAATGTCGACGGCCCCCGCCGTGTCGCCATGCACGCAGACCGTGTCGATCTGCGTCTCGATGCGCTTGCCCGATTCGGCGATGATCGCCCCCGCCCGGACCATCCCGACGATCCGCCGTGCGGCCAGACCGGC
>JAGREZ010000137.1 GCA_020446285.1 Geminicoccaceae bacterium | reverse complement strand
GCGGAGAATGTGGCGAACAGGAAGGTGAACATCACCGGCAGGAACATCATCACCTTGGCTTGCACGGGGTCGGCGGGCTGCGGGTTGAGGCGTTGCTGCAGCCACATGGTGAAGCCCATCATGAGCGGCAGGGCACCGATCATCAGCATTTGCGGCGGCGTAAAGGGCAGAAGGCCGAACAGGTTGAACATCGATGTCGGATCAGGCGCCGAAAGGTCGTGAATCCAGCCGTAGAACGGTGCATGACGCATCTCGATGTTTACGAACAGCACCTTGTAGAGGGAGAAGAACACCGGAATCTGGACGACGATCGGCAGGCAGCCGGCCATCGGGTTGACCTTCTCCTTCTTGTAGAGCGCCATCAGCTCCTGCTGCATCTTCTGCTTGTCTTCACCATAACGCTCGCGCAGCTTCTGCATCTCGGGCTGCAGCTTCTTCATCTGGCTCATCGCCCGGTAGGACTTGTTCGCCAACGGGAAGAACAGGAGCTTGACCACCAGCGTCAGGCAGAGAATGGCAATGCCGTAATTCCCGACAAGTCCGTAGAAGAACTCCAGCATGTGAAAGATCGGCTTGGTCAGGAAATAGAACCAGCCGAAATCGACCGCCCGGTCGAAGAGCGGGATGCCGTACTGTTCGGAATAGGCATCGAGCTTGTCGACTTCCTTTGCACCGGCGAAGAAATGATGCGTGACGCTGACCGTCTGGCCCGGCTGGACCGTGCGCGGCTGCCAGAGGTAATCGACCTGATAGCGCGACTGCCCATCCTTGAGCGAATGGCGGAAGTTGGCGACGAGTTGCTCGGCCTGCGCGGGAACGAGAGCGGTCAGCCAGTACTTGTCGGTGATCCCGAGCCAGCCGCCGGCGGACGTCATCTCGACATCACCATCGTCCTGAAGGTCGCTGTAGTCGATCTCCGTCAGCGTCTCGTCCATGACGCCGATCGGCCCCTCGTGCAGGATGTAGAAGCCGGAGATCTGCGGCGTACCCCAACGGCTGACGAGATCATAGGGATGCAGCGTCACCGGCTGGTCGCTGTTGTTGGTGACCGAGCGAGTCAGCTCGAACATGTAGTTCCCGTCGAGCGTGATGCTCTTCTCGAACGCGAGCCCGGCGCCATTGTCCCAGGTCAGCACCGCCGGCTGGTTGGCCGACAGCGTCTCCGTGTCGGTTTGCCAGAGCGTATCGCCGGAAGGCACGACCACACCGTCGGTTGCCGCCACCCAGCCGGATTCGGCGAAATAGGCGTTGGCCGTCCCGGCGGGATTGAGCAGCTTGATCTCGGGCGAATTCTTGCTGAGCTCTTCGTGATAGTCGGCGAGGGTGATGTCGTCGATGCGTCCGCCCTGCAGCGAAAGCGAACCGTGCAGGCGGCCATTGTCGATCCGCAGGCTGCGGCGCTCGGCGAGCACCGCCTCGCGCTGGCGGCCGTCGGCGCCCTCCATGCCGGGGACGACGACATTGCCCGAGGTCGCGGCACCCGCAGGTGCCGGTTTCACCGTGCCGTCGCCGCCCGAAGCGGCGAGTTCAGCCGCTTCCTGCTGCTGGGCCTCCTGCAGGGCACGCTGACGCGGCATCTCGTAGAACACCTGGAAGAGCAGGATGATGCCTACCGATAGAACGATCGCCAGGATCAGGTTGCGCTGGTCACTCATGTCGGCGAACGGCCTTTCGAACTGGCATGAACAGGATCACCGCCGCGACCCGGGTCCTCGTCCGGCAGCGGATCGTATCCCGACCCTCCCCACGGATGACAACGCATGACACGACGAATGGCGAACAGGGAACCTCGAAGGGCACCGTAGCGATCGAGCGCCTCGAGTGCATATTCCGAACATGTCGGGGCAAAACGGCAGCGCGGCCCGAGCATAGGCGAGATGGCATAGCGATAAAAGAGGATGAACACCCTCAACGGCCAGACGAAAGGGGACCGCCCCTGCAGCAGCACAGCTTTCGCAGGCCAGTTTCCAGCGTGTGTGTGATCTGGTCGAAGGGGCATGACAGGATCGGCCCTCGCGCGATCAGCACAAAGTCGGTTCCACGCGCGGCAAGGCATCGCATGACGAGACGTGGCATGACGAGACGTGCCGCCTCGCGCATGCGCCGCTTCGCCCGGTTGCGCGCGACGGCATTGCCAAGGCGTCTGGTCGCGGTGAAACCGACACCGATCTCATCGCCGGGGACACCCCCTGCCCTGCCCTGCCCGGCCGGACCGCGCCGCTCCACACATTGCAGGACGAGAGGCTTGCCGACGAACTTGCGACCACGCGCCGCACGGAGAAATTCCGGACGCTTGCGCAGCCGGACGAGTCGGACAGGAGCGAGCGACTTGTCCTGATGCTCACCGCAATTCAGGCGGAAAGTTTCTTGCGGCCACGCGCCCGGCGGGCATTGATGACCTTGCGTCCACCGACAGTGGACATGCGCGAGCGAAATCCGTGCCGCCGCTTGCGAACAAGCCGGCTCGGCTGATAGGTCCTTTTCACTGGTCGACCCCGTATCGTTCTGGAATGATAAAACCTGCGTCGATATATGGAGACCGAAGCTTGCTGTCAAATGGCCCGGCAACCGGCGGGACGAATCCGGTGGCTTTCGATGGTCGCGACAAGCGTCCGTGAACGCTGAAGGCAGCCGCGCTCCCGTCGGCCGCGGCCTGTCGGCGCGCCTGCTCGTCATCACGGTCGCCTGCGTCCTGATCGGAGAAATCCTGATCTATCTGCCGTCGATCGTGCATTTCTGGCAGACCTATCTCGAACAGCGGATCGCCGCCGCCCATCTCGCCACGCTGGCCCCGGCCGCCAGCCACGACGGCATCGACATCGCTCTCGCCGACGAATTGCTCATCCATTCGGGCACCGTGGCCATCACCGTGCGCGACCCCGAACCGAGGCTGATGCTCGGCGAATTGCCGATGGTCGACAAGACCTACCGGCTGAGGAAGGCATCACCGCTCGATCTCGCACTGAACACGCTCGAGACGCTCCACTACCGGGGCCAACGCTTCATCCGGGTCATCGACGATGCACCGATGCTGTCGGGTGCGGAGATCGATATCGTCCTTGCGGACGCACATCTCTGGTCGGAGATGGTCGCCTATTCGCAGCGGATCCTCCTGACCTCCCTGCTTCTCTCAGCCGTCGTCGCGGCCCTGCTCTTCGTCAGTCTGCAACATCTCATCGTGCGTCCGCTCGGGCAGGTTGCGAGCCGGCTGACGGCGTTCCGCCAACATCCCGAGGATGAGAGCCTTGCCACACCGGCGAGCAATCGTCCGGACGAAATCGGTATTCTGGAGCGGGAAATGCTGCAGATGCAGAACGATCTGCGACAGGCGCTTGCCGGCAAGGCACGGCTGGCGACACTCGGCGAGGCGGTGAGCCGGATCAGCCACGACCTGCGCAATTCGCTTTCCAGCGCCCTGCTCGTCTCCGACCGGCTGGAACGCAGCGACGACCCGTCCGTTCGCAAAGCCACGCCACGTCTGGTGGGGGCACTGGAACGGGCGATACGGCTCTGCGACGCAACCCTCGATCATGCCCGCAACCGGCCACGACCGCTGCAGATCACTTCCGTGAACCTGCGCGGACTCGTGGACGAGGTGGTTGCCGACATCGCCGCTCCACGGGCTGGCCTCGATCTCATGATCGACATCGACCCCGCCTGGATCCTTGCAGTCGACCGGGATGGAATGCATCGTGTACTGACCAATATCGTACGAAACGCGGTCCGTGCGATGCCCGCGGGCGGGCGGCTTGCGGTCACGGCAACGGTATCGCCCGAAGGCCGCGGCGGAAGTGACAGCCGCCGCAACGGCGTCACGATTGCGGTGGATGATACGGGAGACGGAGTTCCCGCACGCATCCTCGACCAGCTGTTCAAACCGTTCGCCTCGGGTGACATCGAGAACGGCACGGGGCTCGGCCTCGCCAACAGTCGTGAGATCGTTCGCCGGCACGGAGGCGAGGTACGCCTCGCTGCAACGGGTGCCGAAGGTTCGCGTTTCGAGATTCACCTCCCTGCACGAGCCGTCAGACGGGTTGCGGGAGGTGATACCTGAACGAGGGAGAAAAAGGATGATCGCCGGATCGAAGCCGCTGCACGCGGCGCTGCTGCTGATTCTTCTTTCGGGATGCGGCTACGAGGGACCCGAGCTGGCCGGTATTCCCGGACTTCAGACCAAGGTGCGGGCCTATTATCGTGACCATGCGACCGAAAAGAACGGCTCCTGCCGGGCGCCCGAGATGCGCGGAATCACGCAGGTGGACATTCTCGAGGACAATGACGACGAAATGTCGATCAGGGTGCGCTACTACTTCCGGGATGACGAGTTCGGCGACATCGACGACCGTCCCTGGCGACTCTTCGACCGGTGCACCGGCTTCGCCTCCAGGGAGTTCACGGTGGAAAAACGCGACGAGAACACGATTGTGACCGGAATGACCGGCGAGTTCCGCAAGACCCGCGACTGGAGCCGGTAACCGGCGAAACCTGCCCCGGGTATCACCTGTCAGCCTTCCTTGAGGGCATTCTGCCGGTAGCGGATGATGCCTTCGGTGAAATAGGAAAGGATAGAGCGCTCGCCGACGCGGAATTCGATATCGACCAGCATTCCCGGCAGGACGGCATGGCTCTCGTCGCTGCCGACATGGATGCCGTCGGTGAAAACGGACACGCCATAGGCCGGAACCGCGCCTTCCGTCGGAACACGCGCATCGACAGCGATCTGCCCGACGGCGCCGTCCAGGGTTCCGTAGCGGGCGAAATCGTATGCGCGAACCTTGACCGTCGCCGGCATCCCCTGCCGAATCCTGCTGATATCCTCATTGGCAACATCGGCGCGGATCACGAGCCTGTCCTCGACCGGAACGAGCTTCATCAGCGGATCGTTGGCACCCACAGACTGCCCCTCTGCGAGCAGTCCAAGTTCCTGCACGATCCCGTCGACGGGCGCCATGACCTGCAGATCCTCGACAATGGCGGTACGCGCGACCGCCTGCTCGCGAAGCCGGTCGCGCTCGGCCGTCACCCTGGCAAGTCCCGCCCGAAGCTCGCTCTTTCGATCCGCCTCCAGCTTCTCCAGTTTCGCCTTCTGTTCCGCGATGGCGGCATCCGCGCTGCCACGGGTGGCTTCCGCCCGCTTGAGCAATCCCTTCGTCTCGACGAGCTGTCGTTCGACCTCGAGCGCCTTGAGTTTCGGATAGAGCCCCCGCTCGGCGAGTTCGCGCACGGCTTCGAGTTGCCGCTCCAGAAGAACGAGCCCGGACGAGAGCCTCTCGGTGTCGGCCGCCACCTCACGTTCGCCGTCACGCCGTGCCCGGATCGCTTCGAGCAGGGTTCGACGTTCGGATGCCAGCGCCTCGCGCCGCGCCTGCAGCAGTTCGTTCTGCTGCTCGAAGAGTTCGGGTCGGCGCTCCGCGAGATCCGCTGGAAACGCGAGCCCGGCACCGGAAATCTCGGCGGTGAACCGCGCGACCTCGGCTTCCTTCTGCTCCAGATCGGCAATCACGCTGCGCCGTTCGCTCACCGCGAGTTCCGGCGCGAATGCCAGGAGCGGATCACCCGCATGAACGAACACCCCCTCGCTGACATAGAGGCGCGCGATCCGCCCGCCTTCGGCGTGGTTGATGACCTTGACCCGCCCCATGGGCTCGACCTTGCCCTCGGCGCGTATCACCTCCTCGACCTTCGCCCAGGCCATCCAGCCAATTCCGATGGCGAAGATCATCGCGATGCCGAAGATGAGCGTGCTCGCGACAGGCGAGGTGCGCCGTTCGAGACTGGCCCTCGCGAATGCCGGCACGACGGGGCTGTCCTGTTCGTCCATCACGCGTGTTCCGCCTTGCAGTCCGCCTTGACGTCATCACTCTCGGCATGAAACCGGTCCGCAAGGTCGAGCACCTCTCGCGGCGCACCGGCGATCGCAAGCCTGCCACGATGCAACAGCATCACGCGATCGCAGCGTTCCGCGACCGAACGGCGATGAGTGATGATCACGACGGTCCGGCCCCGGCCCGAACGTTGAAGATTGTCGAGGAGTCGTTTCTCGCTGGACGAATCGAGCGCGCTGGTTGCCTCGTCGAGGATGATCAGACGGGGGTTGCGGACGATCGCGCGCGCAATCGCGACCAGCTGGCGCTGGCCGATGGAAAGCCCGCTGCCGCGTTCGCCGAGTACGGTATCGTAGCCCTGCGGCAGCGATTGCACGACCTCGTGAAGGCCGACGAACTTGGCCGCGGCGATGATGCGCGCAAGACTGCGATCGTCCGACGCCATGGCGATGTTCTCGGCAATCGTTCCGGAGAACAGCTGGATTTCCTGCGGCACCATGCCAACCTGACCCCGATAGGCCGCAGGCGGCAGGCGTGCGAGATCGTGATCGTCGAGGAATACCTGCCCCTCGGTCGCTGGTTCGAGCCCGGCGACGAGGCGCGCAAGTGTACTTTTGCCCGAACCGGGTGCGCCGATGACGCCGAGCATGGTTCCCGGAGCGACCGACAGGTCGAGATTACGGATAGCGAAAGGACGATCGGGAGCGTAGCGGAAACTTGCATTCTCCAGACGGATATGACCCGCGATCTGGAGTGGCACATCGACTGGCGGTTCCTCGGTGCAGTCATGCCCCGTGAAAAGCTCATCGATCCGGCGGAAGCCCTCGCGGACCTGCTGCAGCTGGTTCCATGCGAAGAAGATCTGCCGCATCGGCGCAAGCGCCTTGGCCGACAGGATCGTGCAGGCAACGAGTCCGCCTATGGAAAGCTCGCCGTCGATGATCATCCGCGCACCCAGATAGACGACGACGAGACTGGTGACATGCTGCAACGTCTGGGCCGAGTTCGCCACCAGACTGGCGAGGGTTGATGCACGAAAGCCCGTCCATGCGCACTCCACCTGGCTCTCGTCGAAACGCTGCTGCATTTCACGCTCGACGCCGAGAGCCTTGACGGTGAGCGTCTGGGAAACCAGTTCGGCAAGGCGCGACGACTTGCCGGCAACCGCGCGGAAGCTCTGCCGCGCCAGTGCCCGCTGGCGCTTGTAGGCGACTGCCGAGATCACGACGAAAAACGGCATGGCGGCGGCCGTCACCAGACCGAGTGCCGGCGAAAGGAAAAATACTGCCGCCAGAAAGAGCCCGACAAAGGCGACATCCACGAGAAGCAGCGGAAGATGGCCCGTGAGAAACTGGCGAAGCTGGTCGAGCTGGCGGAGGCGCTCCATCATGACGCCCGATGGCATGCGTTCGATGGCGCCGAGCGGCAGACCGAGAAGGCGTCTGACCACCTCGCTGGAAATGGCGAGATCGAGCTTTGCGCCGGTGTGCCCGACGACATGCCCGCGCAGGCCCCGCATCAGGAGCTCGAAGGCAAACAGCGAAACCATGCCGATGGCCAGCACGTCGAGGGTCTGAACGGAGCCGTGGCTTATGACCTTGTTGTAGATGGTCATCATGAAGAGCGGTGTCGCCAGCGCCATGACATTGATGATCACCGAGGCAATGATGATCTCTGCGAGCGCCGGTCCGAGCTTGCGCGCGACGGTCTGCTGCCAGAGCCCGCGACCACGCGCTTGCCGCCCTTCCCTGGAAAAGGTGAACAGACGATCGGCCACCTCCGCAGCGACCCCGGGCTCGACCTCATGAGTCTCGCCGGTACGGCTGTCGACGATCAGAAGATTTGCGCCCTTTCGACCACGCACCAGCCAGGCATCGTCTTTCGATGCGAGAATATAGGGCGGAACGCGACCCTGAAGGCCGGCGATATCGACAGGGTGGCGATGGAGACGGAGCCCGGCATGATCCGCCAGTCTCCTCAGCGTCGGAGAATCGCACCCTTCCGCCGGAATATCGATGGCACCACGCACAACCGTCTCGTCGCGGTCGATGCCGATCTGGTGACAAAGGGCGAGAAAACTCCCGAACAGCGGATCATCGCCGGCGGGACGCACGGGTTCGGCAGCCTCACCTTGCGGCGTCGACATCGATATGCACTCCAGATCGGGCCTCGGTTCCTTACAGAGCGAGATTTCACTAAATAAGATAATTGATCATCATTTTCAACAATTAATGGTTGAATTTAAATCACCCGCATCAACCTTTGACAGCCGTCCGCAACACCCTGAAACCATCATCCAGCTGTTGCTTCCTTCATCAAAAAAATGTTATGCTCCAGCCGTTTGGGCGAGGTCCGGCACTCACGGTGCAGCGTGCGCATGTTCGGCAAGAACGAGGCGATGGAATGTCCACCCTTTTCGGTGACGGGATATCAACAGCGTGTTGAAGAAATGCCGATAGCCGCGATGCGGGACGAAAAGGACTGGAAACGAGGAGGCGAGAGGGCCAGCGCAGTAGCGCTGCGCGCCCGAACGCCGACGAAGTTCGCAGTCCTTTTCGCCGCACCTCATTGAGGCGGCGCGCTTTTTGCCGCTGCGTGCGTCGCCTGTC
>JAGREZ010000136.1 GCA_020446285.1 Geminicoccaceae bacterium | reverse complement strand
GAGCTGCTGCAGCTCCAGCGCGAGCAGGAAAAGCTCGAGCGCTCGCTCGGCGGCATCAAGGACATGGGCGGTGTTCCCGATGTCCTGTTCGTGATCGACACCAACAAGGAGTCGATCGCCATCGCCGAGGCCAGCAAGCTCGGCATTCCCGTCGTTGCGGTGGTCGACAGCAACAGCAATCCCGAAGGGATCCGTTATCCGATTCCGGGCAATGACGATGCCAGCCGGGCGATCAATCTCTATTGCGATCTCGCGGTAGCCGCCATTCTCGACGGCATTCAGGCGGAGATGTCGGCGAGCGGGATCGACATCGGCGAGGCCGAGGAACTGATGGGCGAGGAAATCGAACCCGTCGAGGCCGAGGCGCCGGCGGAAGAGGCGGTTGCCGGGGCACCCGATGCCGGGAGCGAACCCGCAGCCGGGAGCGAACCCGCAGGAAGTGCCGACGATGCCGGAGAGGCGAAGGCCGCCGGCTGAGACTGACCGTTCACTGACAGAGAGATTCGAATATCATGGCTGAGATCACTGCCGCTCTCGTCAAGCAGCTTCGGGAGAAGACCGGAGCGGGCATGATGGACTGCAAGAGGGCTCTGGGCGAGACCGACGGCGACATGGAAGAGGCGATCGACTGGCTGCGCAAGAAGGGACTTGCCGCAGCCGCGAAGAAGGCCGGACGCATCACCTCCGAGGGCCTGATCGCCCTGTCGCTCGCCGGCAACAGGGGGGCTGTCGTCGAGGTCAATTCCGAAACCGACTTCGTTGCCCGCAACGAGCAATTCCAGGAGCTGGTCACGGCCATCGCCGGTGTGGCGACGGAGGCCCGTGGCGATCTGGACGCGCTTCTCGCCCTGACCCTGCCCTCCACGGGCAAGTCCGTTGCGGACAGCATCGCCGATGCGGTCGGCGTCATCGGCGAGAACATCCAGCTCCGGCGTACCGCCTTTCTCGAAGTCGATGCAGGGGCCGTGGGTGGATATGTCCACGCCCAGCAGGCGCCGGGTCTCGGCAAGATCGGCGTGCTCGTGGCGATTGCCTCGGCCGGCGATGCGGAGCAGGTCGGCGAACTCGGCAGGCAGATCGCGATGCATGTCGCCGCGACCTCGCCGCAGTCGGTCGACATCGCCAGCCTCGATCCGGCGGTCGTCGAGCGCGAGCGCAACGTGCTGGCGGATCAGGCGCGTGCCTCCGGCAAGCCCGAGAACATCATCGAGAAGATGGTGGAGGGTCGGCTGCGCAAGTTCTACGAGGAAAGCGTGCTGCTCGAGCAGGTCTATGTGATCGATACCGACAAGCATGTGAAGGATGCCGTCGCCGATACCGCGAAGGCCCTGGGCAGCCCCGTCGAGGTCAGGGATTTCGTTCGCATGGCGCTTGGCGAGGGGGTCGAGAAGAAGGACGACGATCTCGCCGCCGAGGTCGCCAGGCTGGCAGGCTGACTTGTGCGCCGCCGCTCCGGGTGACGACGGGCGGCGGCAGCCCCGGCGGGGTGCCGGCGGTTCAACTGGTGCATCGATCCAGACAGATCGTACGGATCTGTCTGGACAAATTGATGCAAGAACAAGGAGCTGGTGTATTGGCGGATGAACGGAGTGAATGCGCCGGTGCACCAGATGGAGCGGACGAGGCCATGAGCGACAGCGGGACATCGAAGACGGGTCACCGGCGCGTCCTCCTCAAGATGTCAGGCGAGGCGCTCATGGGAGACCAGGGCTTCGGTCATGACCGCGCCGTCCTGCATCAGCTCGCGTCCGATGTCGCCGAAGCCCATGCGCTGGGTGTCGAGATCTGCATCGTCATCGGTGGTGGCAACATCATCCGTGGCGCGTCGCTCGCGTCCGCCGGTGTCGAGCGCACCAGTGCCGACTATATGGGCATGCTCGGCACCGTCATCAACGCGATTGCCGTGCAGAGCGTGATCGAGCAGGCGGGCATTCCGACCCGCGTGATGTCGGCCATTCCCATGGCCGCCGTGTGCGAGCCCTATATCCGCCGCCGTGCCGTGCGCCATCTGGAAAAGGGGCGGGTGGTGATCTTCGCCGGCGGCACGGGCAATCCCTTTTTCACCACCGATACGGCGGCGGCCCTTCGCGCGTCTGAAATGGGATGCGACCTGCTGCTCAAGGGCACGCAGGTCGATGGTGTCTATACCGCCGATCCGAAGAAGGACCCGAATGCCCGGCGTCTGGAACGGCTCGGCTATCTCGAGGTGTTGTCCAGGGATCTCAAGGTCATGGATGCGTCCGCAATCTCCCTTGCGCGCGAGAGTAATATCCCCATCATCGTCTTCTCGGTGCACGCCGCAGGGGCTTTCGCCCGGGTCCTGCGCGGAGAGGAACCGCATACGATCATCGAGGAAGGCGCGGGCAAGGGAGGAAACGCATGAGTGAGGATGGCGAACTGGACATCGGCGATCTCGATCGCCGGATGGACGGGGCGGTCGATGTGCTGCGCAAGGAGCTCGTCGGCCTGCGCGCGGGGCGTGCCTCGGCGAGCCTGCTCGAGCCGGTGGTGGTCGAGGCCTATGGCGCCGACATGCCGCTCAACCAGGTCGGCACCATCAGCGTTCCGGAATCGCGCATGTTGTCCGTTCAGGTGTGGGACAAGGGCCTCGTAAAGGCGGTGGAAAAGGCCATCCGCAATGCCTCGCTGGGTCTCAATCCGGCTGCCGACGGCACGCTCGTGCGGGTTCCCATTCCCGAGCTGAGCGAGGAGCGGCGCAGCGAACTCGTCAAGGTCGCGCACAAATATGCCGAAGAGGCGCGGATCGCGGTGCGCAATGTCCGCCGGACCGGCATGGACGAGCTCAAGCGCATGGAAAAGGATGGGGAGCTCTCGCAGGACGATCACAAGATCTGGGCCGACGAGGTTCAGGGGCTGACCGACAGCCATATCCAGTCGATCAATCACCTGCTCGAGCAGAAGGAACAGGACATCAAGACCGTCTGAGGCCGAAGCCATTGAACTCCCGAGCAGAGATCGCCGACCAAGCGGGCGAGGACGCGCCTTCGCCGACCCATGTCGCGATCATCATGGACGGGAACCGGCGCTGGGCGAGGGCACGCGGCATGCCCCCCATCTACGGGCACAAGCATGGTGCGGAGTCAGTCCGTCGGGCGGTCGAGGGCTGTTGCAGGCTGGGCGTCCGCTATCTGACCCTCTATGCCTTCTCGTCGGAGAACTGGCGCAGGCCCATGGGCGAGGTCGGCGAACTGATGAACCTTCTGCGTTTCTATCTGCAGAAGGAGATCAATGCGCTGCACGCCAATGGTGTCAGGGTGCGGATCATCGGTGACAGGGAGCGCCTCGATGCCGATATCCGCGATCTGATCGAGCGAGCGGAAGCCAAGACGAGGGCCAATGAGCGGCTCACGCTTCTGGTGGCGCTCAGTTACGGCGGGCGCGACGAGATCGTTCATGCCGCCGGTTCGATCGCCAGAGAGGTGGCCGCCGGCCGGCTCGATCCCTCATCGATCGATGAGGCGAAGGTCGCGGAATATCTCTACACCGCGGGCATTCCGGACCCTGACCTTCTGATCCGCACGAGCGGTGAGCAACGGATCAGCAATTTCCTTCTCTGGCAGCTTGCCTATACCGAATTCGTGTTTCTCGATATCGCGTGGCCGGAGTTCAGCGAGGAGCATCTGCGCGATGCCATCGAACTGTACTCGGTTCGCGAGCGGCGCTACGGCGCCCGGCCCGGCTAGCGGCATGCGTCCGGATCTGCGTCCGCGACTGTTCGGCGGCGTGCTTGCCGCCCTTCTTGCGGCGCTCGTGATCTTCGCGGGGGGATGGCTGCTCCTTGCGGCATTGCCGCTCCTGATCTGGGGGCTGGTGCGTGAATGGACCGCCCTGACGATGCCCCGGCCGACCCTTCACGATCATCTCGCCCATGCCGCCGCACCGCTTCAGGTGGTGGCCCTGTTCGCGTTCGTCCACGCGATGGGCTGGCGGGTGGACGGAACGGCGGTGACGCTCGCTCTGATCCTTGCGGCGGCCGTTGCCGTGCTGGTTTTCGCTTTCGTCCGGGCGCGGGTGGAGAGCCCGGCCTTTTTTTCGGGCGCGTTCTACATCACCCTGCCAACGCTCGCCTTTCTCTGGTTGCGCAGTGCCGATGACGGGCTGGAACGGTTGATCTGGCTCGTTTGCGTCGTCATCGCTACCGACTGTGCCGCCTATTTCGTCGGCTCGTCGGTGGGTGGTGCGAAACTCGCCCCGAGGATCAGCCCCGGCAAGACATGGTCGGGGCTTGCCGGCGGTGCCGCCGGTGCGGCGATCACCGGTGCCGCGCTTTCACCGTTCATCGCCTTCGGCGCGGCCTCCGCTGCGATCCTCGCCCTTGCTCTCGCCCTGATCGCGCAGGGTGGCGACCTGTTTGAATCATGGCTCAAGCGGCGCGCCGGCGTGAAGGACAGCGGAACACTCATTCCCGGCCATGGAGGGCTTCTGGACCGCCTCGATGGCTACATGCCGGCATTGCCTGTCCTGGCGCTGGTGCTTGCGACTGGAGGGATCTCATGACCGTTGCCATCGCTTCTCCCACCGCCGGGCAGCCGCGCAGCGTGACCATTCTCGGTGCGACCGGATCGGTCGGTGGCAGCACCGCGAGAGTCATCAAGGAGACGCCGGAGCGTTTCCGCGTCAAGGCGCTGACCGCCTGGTCGCGGGTCGACGAACTGGCGCGGCTGGCGGTGGAGCTCGATGCCGAGCGGGCGGTGATCGGCAGGAACGACCTGCTGCCGCGCCTGCAGAGCCTGCTCGAAGGCACGAGGATCGAGGCGCGGGGCGGCGAACGGGCGATCATCAAGGCGGCGGAGATGGACGCCGATTTCGTCATGGCATCCATCGTCGGCGCCTCCGGGCTCGAGCCGACACTGGCGGCGATCCGGCGCGGCGCGCTGATCGGTCTCGCCAACAAGGAATGCCTCGTCTGCGCCGGCCCGCTGATGCTCTCGGAGGTCGCACGCAATGGTGCCACGCTGCTGCCGGTCGATTCCGAGCACAATGCGATGTTCCAGGCGATCGCCGGAAGCTGCAGGACTTCCGTCGAGAGGCTGACGCTGACCGCGTCCGGCGGCCCCTTCCGCTGCTGGAGCCGCGAGCGCATGTCGGCGGCCAGCCGCGAGGATGCACTGGCACATCCCAAATGGTCGATGGGTACGAAGATTTCCATCGACAGTGCGACGATGATGAACAAGGCGCTCGAACTCATCGAAGCGCATTATCTCTTCGGCATCGAGGAGCGTTCCATCGAGGTGGTGGTCCATCCGCAGTCGATCATCCACAGCCTCGTCACCTTCACCGATGGCTCGACCCTCGCGCAGCTGAGCCCGCCGGACATGCGGGTGCCGATTGCCCACGCGCTCGGCTGGCCATCGCGGCTCGAGGTCGGCACGACCCGACTGGACCTCGCGGCCATCGGCTCGCTCGATTTCGAGGCGCCGGATACCGGCCGGTTCCCGGCCCTTCGGCTGGCGCGCGAGGCCTTGAATGCGGGCGGTACCGCACCTATTCTCTTCAATGCGGCCAACGAGGTGGCGGTTGCCGCGTTTCTCGAACGGCGTATCGGCTTTCTCGATATCGTCTCGATCGTCGAGACGGCGCTCGAGAGGGTCGATTCCCGCGCGTTAACGTCTCTTGAAGAAGTGCTGGCGTATGATCGCTCCGCGCGCCGCCACGCGCAGGAATCCGTCACCCGTCGCGCAAGGCTAGCCGTCTAGACCGTCGATCGAAAGGCCTCGAATGGACCTGATCAATCAGATCACCGGATATGTTCTCCCGTTCCTGATCATTCTCTCCGTCGTCGTGTTCGTGCACGAGTATGGTCACTACTGGGTCGCCCGGCGGAACGGCATTCGCGTCGAGACCTTTTCCATCGGCTTCGGTCAGGAGCTGTTCGGCTTCAACGACCGGCATGGCACGCGCTGGAAGTTCAGCTGGATACCGCTTGGCGGCTATGTGAAGATGCTGGGTGACGCGGACGCGACGAGCGCGACCGCCGATGCCGGGACGGCGAGCGATCCGGACAGTTTTCCGGCCAAGAGCGTCTGGCAGCGCATGGCCGTCGTGTTCGCGGGGCCGGCGGCCAATTTCATTTTCGCCATCGTTGTTCTGGCTCTCCTCTTCATGATGAGCGGCCGTCCCTACACACCGGCGGTCGTTGCCGATGTGCGGGATGGAAGCCCGGCCGCGGCAGCGGGGCTCGTGACCGATGATCGCATCGTCGCGGTCGATGGCGCGGCGATCGAGAGCTTCCAGGATCTGCAGGAGTATGTGCGGCCGTCGGCCGAAGTGCCGTTGAACTTCACCGTCGAGCGCGGCGAAGGGACCTTCGATGTCGTCGTCACGCCCGAGCTTCAGGAGATCGAGGATCGTTTCGGCCAGTTCCACCGTGTGGGCCTGATCGGCATCACCAGCAACGCCATCGAGTTCCGCACCAGTTCGCCCGGCTCGGCAGTGTTCGAGGCGTTCGCGGAAACCGGGAAGATGGTCACGGGTACGCTTCGCGCCCTTGGCGAGATGATCGTGGGTAGCCGCAGTGCCGACGAACTCGGCGGGCCATTGCGGATTGCCCAGATGTCCGGAGAGATCGCCCAGGACGGGATCGTCCCGGTTATCTGGTTTACAGCCGTACTTTCAATCAATCTTGGATTGATCAACCTCTTTCCCATCCCGATGCTGGACGGCGGTCATCTCGTGCTCTACACCATCGAGGCCGCACGTGGACGGCCGTTGACGGAACGAAGTCAGGAAATTGCCTTTCGGGTCGGGCTGGCGATGGTATTGAGTCTCATGGTGTTCGCGACATGGAACGACCTTGTGCATCTCGATGTCATCGAGTTCGTGACCGGGCTCATTTCCTGATCGATCAGGCGGGCAGGGCAGGCTGAAGCATCCGCACCGCCTGCCACATCGAACCCGGTTCTCCAATCACGTCAGCCGCAACGTCTCCACGAGCGCGCCACCCTGCCGGACGCCCAAGGCAGGGTGAATGCTGTCGGGGCTTGGAGACTAGGGTTCGATCATGCGTCGCTTTCTGCCTTTCATCGGAGCCGTACTGTGCCTTGCGGCTCAACTCTCGATTTCAGGAATTTCTTACGCGCAAACGGCTGGCGATCCGATAAGGGATATTGTCATCGAAGGAAACGAGCGGATCGAATCCGCGACCGTCGAGAGTTATCTTGCGGTCCGGCCCGGTGATCCGTTCGATCCGTCGGCGCTCGACCGTTCCCTCAAGAACCTGTTCGCCACCGGCCTTTTCGACGATGTCTCGATCACCCGTTCGGGCGACACGCTGCTCGTGCGACTGATCGAGAATCCGATCGTCAATCGCGTTGCCTTCGAAGGGAACCTGCGGATCGAGGACGAGGTGCTCGATGCGGAAGTCCAGATCCGTCCGCGCACGGTCTACACCCGCGCCAAGGTGCAGACCGCCGTGTCGCGGATCATCGAGATCTATCGCCGCAATGGCCGCTATGCGGCACAGGTCGAACCCAAGATCATCGAACTCGACCAGAACCGCGTCGATCTCGTTTTCGAGATCGAGGAAGGGCCCGAGACCTCGGTCGCCGGCATCAGCTTCATCGGCAACGAACAGTTTTCGGACAGTACCCTGCGCGGTGTGATCGAGACCAAGGAAAGCGCGTTCTGGCGCATTCTCACCAGCGCCGACACCTACGATCCGGACAGGCTGGCATTCGACCAGGAACTGTTGCGCCGCTTCTATCTCGAACGCGGCTACGCCGAATTCGCGGTCGTCTCGGCGATCGCCGAACTCACGCCGGACGGAAGCGCCTTCTATATCACCTTCACCGTCGATGAGGGACAGCAGTACCGTTTCGGCCTGATCGGGCTGTCGAGCACGATCCGCGATCTGTCGGTCGACCAGCTCGAGGAACTGGTCGAGATGGAGAGCGGCGAAATCTACAATGCGGAACTTGTCGAGAACACGATCGATGCGCTGACCGACAAGACCGGCGAACTCGGTTACGCCTTCGCCAGCATCGATCCCGTCACCAACATCGATCACACCGACCTTGCGATCGACATCGATTTCACGATCAACGAGGGCCAGCGGGTCTATGTCAATCGCATCGATATTTCCGGCAATGTGCGCACGCTGGACGAGGTGATCCGTCGCGAGATGCGTCTCGCCGAGGGCGACGCCTACAATGTGGCGCTGCTCCGCCGCTCGCAGCAGCGTATCCGCAATCTCGGATATTTCGAGACCGTCGATGTCTCGACCACGCCAGCGGCCGCATCGGACCGCATCGATATCGGGATCAAGGTCTCCGAACGTTCGACCGGCGAGCTTTCCTTCGGTGCCGGCTTCTCGACCAGTGACGGTCCGCTGTTCGACATCCGGTTGACCGAGCGCAACCTGCTCGGCCGGGGACAGACGGTCAGCGGCAATTTCACGGTCTCCGGACGCCGCCAGGACATCGAGTTCAGCTTTACCGAACCCTATTTCCTCAATCGCGAGCTTGCCGCCGGTTTCGATGTCTTCCGTCGCAAGACCGACTATCAGTCGGAAAGCTCGTTCGACGAGACCTCGACCGGTGGCGTCCTTCGGGCCGGCTATCCGCTGACCGAGCATCTTCGTCATTCGGTCCGTTACACATTGCGTGATGACGAGATCGAGAACGTCTCCAACTCGGCCTCGGTCTTCATTCGCGACGAGGAGGGCAGCCGGCTCACCTCGGCGATCGGCCAGACCCTGAGCTACGACCGGCGGGATACCCGCTTTCTTCCCTCCGAGGGCTATCTCCTGCGTCTGGATCAGGAACTCGCCGGTCTCGGCGGCGACAACAGGTTCCTGATGCATGAAGGGCGCGCCGACTATTATTTCCAGTTCGTGCCTGACGTGGTGCTCAATCTCGGCGGTGGTATCGGCTACATCTTCGGATTTTCCGGCGAGGATGTTCACCTCTCCAACCGGTTCTTCATCGGCGGGTCGAGCCTGCGCGGTTTCAGTGCGGGCGGCATCGGTCCGAGGGACTCGCTCACCGAGGATGCGCTCGGCGGCAATCTGTACTATACGGGTACGGCGGAACTGCGGTTCCCGCTCGGACTGCCCGAGGAACTGCGCATGTTCGGGCGGACGTTCGTCGATGCCGGCACGCTGACGGAGATCGATGTCAATGGCCCGTCCCTGCAGGACAGCGGCGATCTTCGCGTCGGCGCGGGTGTCGGTCTTTCCTGGCTTTCGCCGCTCGGGCCACTTTCCATCGATTTCTCCCAGGCCCTTGTGGAGGAGGATGAGGACGAGACGGAGAGTTTCCGGATCTCGTTCGGTACGCGCTTTTGAGGTAACGACGATGGTCCGTCTGCTTGCCGCCGCATTTGCATTCGTCTGGCTGGTCCTGCCGGCGCCCGTGGCAGGCCAGACGGTGAAGCCGCTCGAGCCTGCGGTCGCGGCGGTGATCGACTATCAACGGATTCTTCGCGACGCGAAGGCTGCCCAGAGCATCCGCGCGCAGGTCGAGGCGCGGCGCAAGCGTTACCAGGACCAGATCGCCCGCGAGGAACAGCGCCTGCATGATGAGGACAAGGCGCTGACCAAGCAGCGCACGCTCCTTTCCGCCGAGGCCTATGCGGACAAGCGACAGACGTTCGAGGACGATGTTGCGGAAGTCCAGCGGATGGTCCAGGAGCGCCGGCGCCAGCTCGACGACGTGTCATCGGCCGCCCTTTCGCAGGTTCGCAACATGCTCATCGAGGTGGTGGGCGAACTCGCCGAACATGCCGGTTTCAATGTCGTTCTGCCGAGTTCGGGCGTGCTGCTGTTCTCGCCGCGCATCGATCTCACCGAGGAAGTCCTGACCCGACTGGACGCCAAGCTGCCCGACGTGGCGCTTCAGGCCGCGGCGTCCGACTAGCAGCGTGGCGGATACACGATTCTTCCGCCGTTCCGGCCCCTTTTCGGCTGGCGAGCTCGCGGCCGCGGCCGGCTGTGGCCAGATCACCGGCGATGGCGGACGGAGCCTTTTCGATGTGGCGACGATCGCGGATGCCACGGGCGCCGATGTCGCATTTCTCGGCGCCGCGCGCTATCGCGACGATGCGGCGGCGACGCGGGCGGGAATGCTCGTCCTGTCGCCGGAGCTGGTCGATGCTGCTCCTGCTGCCTGCACCCTTCTGGTGGTCGACGATCCGCAGCTCGCATTTGCGCGCATTGCCCGGACCTTCTATCGGCATGATGAGCCGGCCGAGGTGGAATTCGAGGCGGACAGCCGATATGGCCATGCGCTGGTGGATCGCCGCGCGAGCCTGGCGGAATCCGTGCGTGTCGGGCCCGGTGCCGTCGTTCAGGCGGGTTCGCGGATCGGTGACGATGTGACTGTCGGCGCACTCGCGGTGATCGGACCGGGGGTGGTGATCGGCGCCGGGTCGCGGATCGGCAATGGCGTGAAGATCAGTCATGCCCTGCTCGGCGAGGAGGTCGTCGTTCAGGCGGGAGCGGTGATCGGCGAGGCCGGGTTCGGTTTCGCCATGGGCACGTTTCCCTATGAGGACATACCCCAGCTCGGACGGGTTCTCGTCGGACGTGGCGCGCGCCTTGGTGCCAATGTCACGATTCACCGCGGCAGTCTCGGCGACACGGTGATTGGCGACCATTGCCGGATCGACAACCTCGTGATGGTCGCCCACAATGTCCGCATCGGTGACGGTGCGGTGATCGTCGCGCAAACCGGGATCTCCGGCAGCAGCGGGGTCGGCGCGCGGTCGGTCCTGGGCGGGCAGAGCGGGGTTGCGGGACATCTGCGGATCGGCAATGGCGTACGGATTGCCGCGCGGTCCGGCGTGACACGCGACATTCCGGACGGAAGCGTCTACGGAGGTTTTCCAGCACAGCCGGTGACCCGGTGGCGACGTGAGGTCGCGACCCTGCGCCGGCTTGCGCGTCAGGGCCGAAACAATGAAGGAGAAGAGGCTGATGAGTGATCAGGCCTTCGAACCGGGAACACCGCTCGATGATGTCGAGGCGCAAGACATCACGCGGATGATTCCCCATCGCTACCCCTTCCTGCTGGTCGATCGTGTCACCGGGATCACGGCATTCGAACGGGCTGTCGGGATCAAGGGCGTGACGCTCAACGAGCCGTTCTTCCAGGGGCACTTTCCGGGCGATCCGATCATGCCCGGTGTCCTCATCATCGAGGCCATGGCACAGACCGCGGCGGTCCTCACGGTGGCTTCGCGCGCGCGTGCCGGCGAGGGCGACAGCGTCTATTTCATGGCCATCGACGATGCACGCTTCCGTCAGCCGGTAAGGCCCGGCGTCCTGCTCGAACTCGAGGTCGTCAAGGAGCGGCAGAAGCTCGGCATCTGGCGTTTCTCCGGCAAGGCGCGCATCGGCGGAACCCTCGTCGCCGAGACGAAATTCACGGCCAAGGTCCTGGACGCCTGAAATGCCGGTGATCCATCCGACGGCCATCATCCATGGTCGTGCCGTCATAGGTTCCGGCGTAGCGGTCGGCCCCTATTGCGTGATCGGTGCCGATGTCCATGTCGCGGATGGCTGCGAGTTCCTGTCGCATGTGGTCGTGGATGGACGCACGCGGATCGGCGAAGGGTGTCGTATCCATTCCTTCGCGGTCGTCGGCCAGCCGCCGCAGGACATGAAATATGATGGCGAACCATCGGAACTCGTCGTCGGCGCGCGCACGGTCATCCGCGAACATGCCACACTGCATCCGGGGACCGAGCGTGGCGGAATGGTCACGCGCGTGGGCAATGACTGCCTGCTCATGGCGACCACCCATGTGGCGCATGACTGCCAGATCGGCAATCATGTGGTGATGGCCAACAATGCGACCCTCGGCGGGCATGTCAGGGTCGGTGACCATGCGATCATCGGCGGGCTTTCCGCCGTTCACCAATATGTCCGCATCGGCCCGCATGCCATGATCGGCGGCATGAGCGGGGTCGAGCGCGATGTCATTCCCTACGGGTCGGTCATGGGCAATCGCGCGCATCTCTCCGGGCTCAACACGGTGGGGATGAAGCGGCGGGGCATCGGCCATGACGAAATCCATGTGATACGGCAGGCCTATCGAATGCTCTTCGAGAGCGAGGGAACCTTCGCCGACCGGCTGGCCGAGGTCGCCGAATTCTATACCGACAATGAGCGGGTGATCGAGATCGTCCGTTTCATCCGCGAGGCAACCCAGCGTTCGATCTGCACGCCCTGAAACACCGGCCTCGATGTCCGCAAGAACAGGTCCCTGCCTGCAAGAACAGGGTGGACGAACCATATATTATCCATATGGTTGAAATTGTCCATGAATAATTCCTGCATTCCGGGGGTTCGCGACGCCGACGGGCGATCCGCATCCTTCCCGCAAACAGAGGCATCCCGGAGACCCCCCCCAATGCGCAAGTGCAAACGCAAGCGCGACCGCGAGCATCCTTTCCTGAGGGTTTTCAGGAGCAATCTCGCTGCCGGTATGATCGGCCGTCGGGAGTTTCTCGGGCTTGCCAGCGCCTTCGGTGCGACCACCACCGCCGCCTGGGGCATGATCGGCATGGCGCCGCCCGCCGCCGCCCGCACGGCAGACGGCAGGCGCGGAGGTGTCCTGAAGGTGTCGATGAGCGTGCGTCCCGTGGTCGATCCGCGGACCTTCGACTGGTCCGAGATGGCCAATGTCGCCCGTCAGTTCATCGAGCCGCTCGTTCGCTACACCCACGACTGCACATTCAGGCCCTGGCTGCTCGAGAGCTGGGAGGTGAATGACGATGCCACCGAATACACGCTCCATGTGCGCAAGGGTGTGACGTGGAGCAATGGCGACGATTTCACCGCCGACGATGTCATCCACAATATCAGCCGCTGGTGCGAAAAGGGGGTCACCGGCAATTCGATGGCCGGGCGCATGGCGACCCTCATCGATGCGGATACGGGCCGGGTCGGCGACGGCGTCATCGAGAGGATCGACGATCATACCGTGAAACTTCATCTGCCGAAGGCCGACATCACCATCATCCCCGGAATGTCCGACTATCCGGCACTGATCGTGCACCGGGATTTCGATGCGGATGGCGCCGATCTCTCCGCCAACCCGATCGGTACCGGTCCCTTCCGGCTCGACCGTCTCGAGGTGGGGGCCAGCGCTTCGGTGAGCCGTCGCGACGGCTGGTGGGGAGGCGATGTCTGGCTCGACGGTATCGAATGGCTGGACCTCGGCACCGATCCGGCCGCCGAGATCGGGGCATTCCGGGCGCGGGAGATCCACACCAACTATCAGACGGTCGGCGATTTCATCGAAACGATGGATCGCGAGGGGCTGGTGAAATCGGAGGTCGTCACGGCCTCGACGGTCGTGGTGCGCACCCATGTCGGCGCGGCACCCTATGGCGACCGGCGCGTGCGAAACGCCCTGCAGCTCGCGGTCGACAATGAGATGGTGCTGCAGGCGGGGCTCGGCGGCTTCGGCAGTGTCGCGGAGAACCACCATGTCGGTCCGATGCACCCTGAATATGCGCAATTGCCGAAGATCGGGCGCGATCTCGACAGGGCGCGGGCATTGATGGAAGAGGCGGGACAGATGGATTTCGAGCACGAACTCATCTCCATCGACGACGATTATCGCAAGAACACCGCCGATGCCGTCGCCGCCCAGCTTCGCGAGGCCGGTTTCAAGGTCAGGCGATCGATCCTGCCGGGCTCCACCTTCTGGGACAACTGGACCCGATATCCGTTCTCGGTCACCAACTGGAACATGCGGCCGCTTGGCGTGCAGGTTCTGGCGCTGGCCTACCGTACCGGCGAAAGCTGGAACGAGTCGGCCTATTCCAACCCCGACTTCGACGCCAAGCTAAGCGCGGCGCTGGCCGTAGCCGACGCCGACAAGCGCAAGGTGCTGATGGAGGAAATCGAAAAGATCCTCCAGGATTCAGGCATTCTGATCCAGCCGTTCTGGCGGGCGCTGTATCGCCATCACCAGGACTATGTGAAGGGGCTGGTCATGCACCAGACCTTCGAACTTCACATGGAAGACGTCTGGCTCGACCAGTAGGCACTTGAAGATGCGGAAGGGGCGTCCAGCGCCCCTTCCGGACATTCAACGGCGCCACACAAAAACAACAAGAATTTCAGAAGCGCCGACCGATAGCGAATAGCGAGGGGACGGTCGCCATGTTTTCCTTTATCCTGCGTCGCCTTGGCGTCATGGTCTTGACCATGTTCTGCCTGAGCTTCGTGGTATTCTTCTTCGTCAATCTCGAACCCAATCTCACCAAGCTGGCAACCTTTCAGACGGAGTCGCGTGCGACCGATGCCGAGAAGGCCGCATGGCTCGAGCGTAATGGTTACAGGGACAATTTCTTCGTTCGCTACGCCCGTTGGGTCGGCCTTGCGCAGAAGCAGCCGGTGAAGGACCCTTCGAGCGGAGAGATCGTTCCACGCTTCCGCTATTGCGACGAATCCGACAAGGCGACGTTCTCCGGCGTGCTGCAGGGCGATTTCGGCTGCTCGACCGCCTATCGCACGACCGTCAACGCACGCATGCCCGAGGCGCTCGCGGCGACGGGCATCCTGATGTTCTGGGTCATGATCGTTATGGTGCCGGTCGCGCTGCTCATCGGCGTGCTGGCCGGCATGAAGGAAGGATCGAGACTGGACCGGACGCTCTCGGTCGTCTCGATCGGTTCCACCGCGACGCCGGAATATGTCTCGGGCGTCATTTTCAGCGTCGTTTTCGCGTCCTGGCTGGGATGGCTCAACGGTTCTGCGGCCACCGCGCTCAGCCGTGGCATCACCTTCACCAATTTCACCCTGCCGGTGATGACGATGGCGATCTACGGCATCGGCTATATCGCGCGCATGACCCGCGCATCGATGGCCGAGGTCATGACGGCGCAATACATTCGCACCGCCCGCCTGAAGGGCCTCAATTTCAGAACCGTGGTCTTGCGCCATGCGTTGAGAAACGCGCTGATCGCGCCGTTCACGGTCATCATGCTGCAATTTCCCTGGCTGCTGACGGGCGTCGTCGTTACCGAATCCATCTTCAATTACAAGGGCTTCGGTTATCTTCTGGTGCAGGCGGCTTCCAACAACGACATCGATCTGGTGCTCGCCTGCGGTCTTGTCGCCGTCGCGCTCGTGCTCATCACGCAGCTGATCTCGGATATCGGCTATGCCTTCCTCAATCCACGCATCCGGGTGAGCTGACATGGAAACGATCGGACTTATCGGCGTTGTCGGCGGCATCGTCTTCAGGCTATGGCCTGTTTGGGTGTGCATGGCTGCGATGCTCGTCGCGGTCTACCTGTTCAAGCCGAGGCTCGGCCTGTTCGGACAATTGTTCAACACGGGTGTCGGCACCGCAGGCGTACTGATCTGCGCCTTCTGGGTATTCTCCGCGATCTTTGCCGACACGATCGCGCCGCTTGGGCCGCGCATGCAGCTTGCCGCGATGAAGAATGCCGTTCCCGGCGCGATCGACCCGGAAACGGGAATCGCCTTTCTGCTCGGCGGAGACAATCTGGCGCGCGACGTTTTCAGCCGCGTGATCCACGGGGGCAGGGTAGTGCTGACGATCGCGCCGGCGGCGACGCTGATCGCGCTGATGGTCGGTGCGACGCTGGGACTGCCCGCCGGCTATTTCGGCGGCAAGATAGACAATATCCTGTCGTTTCTCGCCAATCTCGTCCTGGCCTTCCCGGTGATCCTGCT
>JAGREZ010000135.1 GCA_020446285.1 Geminicoccaceae bacterium | reverse complement strand
GGCCCCGAGCGAAACGGTCATGAACCGCGCGAGATAGGCAAAGACCAGGGCGCCGACACTGCCGGTGATGAGCAGCCCCGGCGCAAGGCCGAACATCCGGCCCGCAAGATCGTTCAGCGCATGATCGACAGCCACGAGCGGAACCAGGGTGCCGATGGCCATGACCGGACCCGGCACGGCATAGCCCATTCCGGCGAGCCGGTTGAGGAAGGTCACGAACCGCGTGTCGGCGAGCCTCGCCCCGTAGGTCATGAGAAGGCCGAGCGTGACAGCGAGGGTCGTGGTGACGGATGCAACGAGCAACGTGTTGCCGACGGCGCGGGTGAAATCCCTTGGCGGGCCCGGCGGAAGGTCGAACAGCATGGAAACGAGATAGCCGACAGGCAGGATGAAACCGAACAGGGCGGGCATGATGCAGGCCACGAGCGCGACGCCGGCGCCGCTTCCCCTGAGCTTTTGTGCCGCAGCCGGCCTGTCGTTACCCGTATTGAAGAACTGTCCGCGGCGATGACGGCGTTCGATGAGGACGAGGAGCAGGACGATGAGCAGCAGGATGGAAGCCAGTTGTGCCGCCGCCACACGGTCTCCCATGGAAAACCAGGCCTTGTAGATGCCGGTCGTGAATGTCTGCACACCGAGCAACGATACCGCACCATAGTCGGCGAGCGTCTCCATCAGCACCAGCGACAGGCCGACGACGATTGCCGGTCGTGCCAGCGGCAGTGTCACCCGGAAGAAGGCGGCGGTCGCCGAACAACCCAGCATGCGGCTGATCTCGACGAGTGTTCCGGTCTGCTGCATGAAACCCGCGCGTGCGGCGAGATAGACATAGGGGTAGAGCGCCATCGACAGGACGAAGATGGCACCCGGCACGGAACTCAGGGGCGGCAGCGTGAACCGGTCGGCGCCGACATCGAACCAGTCGCGAAGCGCTGTCTGCAGGGGCCCGCTCACCTTTGTGAGATCGTAGTAGATATAGGCCTGGACATAGGACGGAATGGCGAGCGGCAGGATCAGCGTCCATTCCAGCAACCGTCGGCCACGAAAGCGATAGGTGGTGACGAGCCACGCGGCACCGACACCGATCGCCGCCGTGAGCAGGCCCACGCCGAGACACAGCCAGACCGTATTGGCGAAGTAGCGCGGCACGAGACGTCCGGCAACATGGCCCCAGACATCGCTCGCCGGCCGCGCGGCATCGACGGCGACGCTCATGAGCGGCATGGTGACGATCAGCGCCGCCAGAAGGGAAAAGAGCGACAGCGCACCCAGTCGCCCCGCCCCCGTCAAACGGACCTTTTCGCGACCCGCACCGATCCACGCCAAACCGTCCCGCTCCCGTACCGAAAGAACATCCCCTGCTTAGCAGCGTGCCGAAGAAAGCCCATCTTGGAATTTTTCCAATCACCGGATGGCACCGCCTTCTGGATACGGGTGGAATATTTCCGATATGAAGACGTGAGGGAATGGAGCGGGTTTGAGCAGGGCGGTCATGTCCACAGCCTTTGGCGCGAACACTGCCGGAACATCCGGCACGGGCGGGAAGCCCGGACCGGGGCTCGAGATTTCGGGTCTCACCCATCGCTATGGCGACACGCGCGTGGTCGATGATGTGAGTCTCGCCGTGGCGCCCGGCGAGGTCCATTGTCTGATGGGTCCATCCGGCTGCGGCAAGACGACGACCCTGCGCATCGTTGCCGGCCTCGCTCCCCTGCAGGAGGGCACGGTCCATCTCGGCGGGCAGATGCTTGCCTGTCCGGGCATGTCCGTGCCTTGCGAACAGCGCCGCATCGGGCTCATGTTCCAGGATCTCGCCCTTTTCCCGCATCTGAGCATCGCCGCCAATGTCGGTTTCGGGCTGAAGAGCATGGGCCGGAGCGAAAGACGCCGGCGGGTGGGCGAGCTTCTTCGGCTGGTCGAACTCGAACGGCATGCGGACAAGTTCCCGCATCAGCTCTCGGGTGGTGAACAGCAGCGCGCGGCGCTTGCCCGTGCCCTCGCCCCGCACCCTCGCCTCATGCTGCTCGACGAGCCGTTCTCGGCCCTCGATTCCGGCCTTCGGGCGGAGGTACGCGAACACATCCTCGGGCTGTTGCGCGAGGCGGGCGTACCGACACTTCTGGTCACCCACGATCCCGACGAAGCGGTGAATGCCGGCGACAAGGTGCATGTGATGCAGGAAGGTGCCCTTGTGCAGAGCGCGGCTCCCGACGGGCTGTACCGCGATCCGGCCAACGAGTTCATCGCCAACTTCTTCGGCCCGACGCTGAAGTTCGCAAGCCGGGTCAAGGGGGGGCTCGTCACCACGCCGCTCGGCATGATCGCCGCACCCGAACGCAGCGACGGCGAGGACGTGGATATCCTGTTCCGCACCGAAGCCATTCACTTGCGCGCCGACTATCGCGGTGACGGTCTTGCCGGACATATCGTCGGCTGCCGCCGGGTGGGTCCCGCCTGCAATCTCTCCATCCGCCTCGACAACGGTTCGACCATCGCCCTGCGAAAGCCGTCCGACAGCCCGCATGCGGTGGGCATGCGCATGGGCTTCGAAATCGACCAGCGCTTCGCCTTCGTCTTCGGGCGAAGCGAGGATCAGGCGATTTGACAGGATGCTGAAAAGGGCGTGATGACCGCAATGCGGGGATACGGGCGGAGGTCTCAGATCTTGATCAGCGGGCCCGGTACCTGGCCCGTTCTCTTGCGCGCGCGCTTGTTCTCGTAGAGAAGCCGGTCGGCACGTTCATAGCAATGCGAGGCCCTGCGGTCGTCGCAATGCCCTTCCGTCAGTCCGATCGACATGCCCGCGACCGACCGGCCCGGCGCGGAACCGAAGAGCCCCCGCGTCGCGAGATTGAATTCCTGCTGCATCATCCGGACCTGGGCCCGGGCATGGCGGATGCCCTGATTGCCGCTGAAGATCAACGCGAACTCGTCGCCGCCGATACGATAGGCATTGATGTCCGCCCTCGCCATTTCCGACAGCCTCGCCCCGGCGAGTTGCAGATACTGGTCACCGACGGCATGGCCGAGGAGATCATTGACCAGCTTGAGGTCGTCGAGATCGCAAAGCGCGAGGGCGAACGAGAACCGCCTGTCCTTCCGACCGTTCTGGAAACAGGCTTCGAGATCGCGGTCGAACATGTGGCGGTTGAGAAGACCCGTGAGTGAATCGTGGAAACTCCGTTCGATGTCCGCGGAGACATGCGGCATGATCATCGTGGTTCCCGAAAGCCGTGCCGCACTCGTTCCGGGCGTGATGACCGAGCCGCAGATGGAGCGCGCCAGCGCGAGCTCACCGGATGCGGTCCAGATGCGGTAGGTGATGTCGTACGGCCGTCCGAATTCGATCGCGTCGCTGCCGGCGGAATGAACCGCGGCCCTGTCGGACTCGTGAATCACTTCGAGATGGACGTAGGGGTTGCAGGCGATCATCGGATCCTCCGGCATCCCGAGAAAGGCTGCGAGCGCATCGCAGATCTCCAGCCGTCCGGTCCTGTGATCCAGATGCCATTGATACAGTTCGAGGCTCTGCAGCATGCTGAACGACGAATCGATGGCCGGCACCGATGACCGGATCTGCCGCCTCTCCTGCAGCGGTCGCAGCGCTCCGCCCGGATTGTTGGAGACTGCGATGAAATAGGAACCATCCGACGAGACGCGCGGCTTGAAGCTGTAGAGAATGACGGGTGGCAGGTTCCTGTCGGTGACGTGCTCGCCGAGGAACAGCGAGTAGCCCTCGCGCCCGCCCGGACATCCGCCCCGGCATTGCGCCAGCGAGGGAACGGCACGGCTGATCCTGCTCAGATGAACACCGATCCAGCTGCGGACGTCTTCGTCGAGTATGTCGGACGCGATGTCGCGATTGTACCATACGAGGTGATCGCTCACGGAGAAGCACAGGAGCGGAAGGAGCATCTCCGGCCATCCCGGCGGCTTCACGAGGTCCGGCTCCAGAACTCCGGAAATGCCCCCGCGATCGCCCGGAAAGGAACGCATCAGGCCGCCCCCCGCTCGCTGTCGCGCGCCAGACCGGCTGGCGGGTCCTCCGCATGAAGGGCGTGCGGCCACCGATCAGCGGACGGCATGTCGGTCGTCGGGCCGACCGCTCGTCCCGAACGGATCCAAAGGAACAATGCCACGACGACGGCAAGCTCGATGCCGCACGATACGGTCATGGCCGTCGCCAGCATCGTCTCGACATCCGCCACAGACAGTACGGTGACGAGCTGGACGAGGCCCGACGACAGCAATCCGACCGAGAAAGCCATCACCCCCAGCCCGGTTCCAGGTGCCGTCGAGGCGATCACCATGCACCAGCTCGGTGCGAGCGCCAGAAGAATCCCGCAGGAAGTCGCAACGAAGGCCGCCGGCAGGAACAGGCCGGCCGGATGGTCGAACGTGTGCGATGAAGCGAGAAAGACCGGCAGCCCGATGACCAGGATGGAGACGGCCGCATACGCGAATATCTGCGGTTCGGCGAGAGCGGCGAACCGTGCCGGAATGATGCAGCCGGCGGCCATCGCGACGGACAGCACCATGCGCCAGGTGCCGATTGCTCCGGCTGACATGCCGAACCGTTCGGCGGCGATCTGCGGTATCCAGATGATCTCGGCAAGTATCAGTGCTGAACTCGCCGAATGCAGGATCACGAGCAGGGCGAAAGGGAGAATGCACAGGGAACGCAGACGCGCCGCAAGGGGCATTGCGCCATGCCGTCCCGCCTCGCCGAAGCGACAGCGCCGCAGGCCGCCGCCGCGAAGGATGAAGAACCAGCAGATCAGGGCGCAGGAAATCTCGAAGACGAAGATCATTCGCCAGCTCGACAGTTCCGTCATCCAGCCGCCGATGACGGACGCCAGAATGCCACAAGCGACCATCCAGAAGGCGAAGAGGGAGAGAAGACGCATCGTCTCCTTCGGCCTGAAGGAACGGCGAACCGCGAGGCGTGCCATCGTCATGCACACCGCACCACCGCAGGCCTGTACGAGGCGGCCACCGATGAGCACCCGGTAATCCTCCGCGAACGCCGCGACAACGGATCCCAGGATGAAGACGGCAAGACCTCCCGACAGGATCGTGCGCAGTTCGGCGCGGTCGGCGAGCGAGCCCGATATGAGACAGGCCACGGCGATGACCGCCGACGAACCCGTCACGAAAAAGGAAGCACTGACAGGGGTCATCCCGAATTCGGCCATCATGACCGGAATTGCGGGAGCGAGGATGCCGAATCCCATGGCGAACAGGACGCAGACCGCTCCCAGCGGCACGACCGGCACCGGTTGCGCCCGGAAATCACCCGAATCTCGCTGTTCCGATGGGGAGGTCATGGGAACCCTCGTGCCGGATCCTTTCCCGGTTCTCCTGACGACTGGCCTCAGCCAACGCGCTGGAGTTGAATACCCTGCCGACGCACAAAATCACATCAGCTCGATGGAAATCTGTCAATCGACTCTTCGCCACGGAGGCGACCGCAACGAAACCCGCTCCGCGCGAAATGACACCCTTCCTTCAGGCAGAAATTCCCTGTGTCACCGGCAGGTTTCGGGAACCCCTGACATTGCCGTCTGCACGGAAAGGAAAACAAGCCGTAAGCGTGAAAACAGCCGGCAAGCGATCAATTTCAGCTTGTCCTGTTTCATACCATAACGTTGACCGGATTCCGGAAAAAAAATACAGGCGTCAGCCCGACGCATATCGTCGACATATCGTTTGAAGATTTCGGCGAGGCAGGATGCAGCAGGTCGCGAACACCGTCGATCCGACGGCCGTCCGGACCTGCCGCCTGCCTTCGATCTTGTTCAGCTGAAGAACTGGCCGCCGTTGGGAGAAATCGTGGATCCCGTCAGGAAGCCCGCTTCATCGGACGCAAGGAACACGACACAGCGGGCGATTTCCTCGGGCTCGCCGAGACGGCCCACCGGAATCTGCGGGATGATCCGTTCCTTGAGAACCTTCTCGTCAATCGCGCGAACCATTTCGGTGCCGATATAGCCCGGGCAGATGGCATTGACGGTGATGCCGGCGCGCGCACCTTCCTGGGCGAGCGCGCGGGTGAAACCGATATCGCCGGCCTTGGCGGCGGAATAGTTCGCCTGTCCCGCCTGTCCCTTCTGGCCGTTCACCGAGGAAATGTTGATGATCCGGCCGAACTTCCGCTCGCGCATTCCGGGCCATGCCGGATGCGTCATGTTGAACACACCGCTCAGATTGGTCGAGATGACCTCGTTCCACTGTTCGGGCGTCATGCGATGGAACATCGAATCGCGCGTGATGCCGGCATTGTTGACGAGAACCTCGAGCGGGCCCAGATCCGCCTCGACCTGCCTGATACCGGCGGCACAGGCATCATAGTCCGCGACCGACCATTTGTAGACGGGTATCCCGGTATCGGCCTTGAATCTGGCGGCCGCCTCGTCATTGCCGGCATAGTTCGCGGCAACCTTGTAGCCGGCCTCTTTCAGCGCGATCGAAATGGCGGCGCCGATACCACGACTGCCACCCGTGACGAGTGCGACACGAGACATGCTTTTCTCCCATTCTGGACGTTGTTCTGCTTCCCTGAACACCAAGTGAGCCCAGAGTGCCACGGTTCTGACAATGTGACAAACATGCACGTCCACTGGCCAGCCGCGTCCGGGAACGGCCGCAAGACCGGCAGCATGCGGTCAGGCCGCGCGGCCACCGGCACGAACCCGACGGCCATCGATGCCGCCGATCATGTGGAGGATGAGCAACATGTGGACGAGCGGAAAGCGGCGGGCCACAACCGACCCGCCGACATTCATCATGATTCCCGTTTCTGCACGGAAACCGGAAGAAGAGGCGCTAGTGCTCAGGCGCATTCACTTCGTTCATCCACCCGAGCACTAGCTCCTTGTTTTAGCATCAATTTGTCCAGACAGATCCGTATGATCTGTCTGGATCGATGCACTACTTCAGTCGCGCGCAACGCACATGGCGATGCCCATGCCGCCGCCGATGCAGAGCGTGGCAAGGCCCTTCTTTGCGTCCCGCTTGCCCATCTCGTGCAGCAGCGTGGTCAGCACGCGCGCGCCGGAAGCGCCCACGGGATGGCCGAGCGCGATCGCGCNNGCGCCGCCATTGACGTTGACCTTGGCGGTATCCCAGCCGAGATCCTTGTTGACTGCCAGTGCCTGCGCGGCGAAGGCCTCGTTGGCCTCGATCAGGTCGAGATCGTCGACCGTCCAGCCGGCCTTTTCCAGAGCCTTGCGCGACGCCGGGATCGGGCCCGTGCCCATGATCGACGGATCGACACCGGCCTGCGCCCAGCTGACGATGCGCGCGAGCGGCTTGAGACCGCGCTTCTTCGCTTCGTCGGCGCTCATGACGACGAGAGCGGCGGCACCGTCATTGATGCCAGAGGCGTTGCCGGCGGTCACCGTGCCTTCCTTGTTGAAGGCCGGACGCAGCTTGCCCATGCCCTCGACGGTGGCGCCGAAGCGGGGATACTCATCCGTGTCGACGACCGTATCGCCCTTGCGCGTCTTGATCGTGACGGGTGTGATCTCGTCCTTGAAACGCCCGGAGGTCACCGCCGCTTCGGCCTTGTTCTGCGAGGCGGTGGCGAACTGGTCCTGCTCCTCGCGGGTCAGCTGCCACTTCTGCGCGACATTCTCGGCCGTATTGCCCATGTGATAGCCGTGGAAGGCATCGGTGAGCGCGTCCCGGAGCATGGTATCGACCACCTCGAGGCTGCCCATCTTGGTGCCGTTGCGCAGGTGGGCCACATGCGGCGCCTGGCTCATGCTCTCCTGACCGCCGGCGACAACGATGCTGCTGTCACCGTTCCTCACCGCCTGATAGGCCAGCGCCACCGACTTCAGCCCCGAGCCGCAGAGAATGTTCACGCCATATGCGGGAACCTCGACCGGCACGCCGGCATTCACGGAAGCCTGACGGGCCGGGTTCTGGCCCTGCCCCGCGGCGAGAATCTGCCCCATGATGACCTCGGAAACCTCGGCCGCATCGACATTCGCCGCCTCGAGCGCGGCGGTGATCGCGGTCTGTCCGAGAAAATGTGCAGGCACGCTGCTCAAGGACCCGCTGAACGATCCGATCGGCGTACGCTTGGCGGAGACAATGACGACGTCGCTCATTTGAGATGCTCTCCCCGTGAGGATTTACGGATGCCGCAGGCAGGCTCGTCACGGCCCGGCGCTGCGAAAAGGATGGGTGCCTTATATTGAGGCTTGACATGCCTGGGGAGCCCCATTGTTGCATTGCAGCCATTCGCCGCAGGGAACGGCAACGAAGCGAGGGGCGAACAGGACGCTGGCGCCCGGCGCATCAGTCCTTCGGGATTATTGTGACCACGCACTCGTCGTTCGTGTCGAGTCCCGCCTTGCTGCATTGCGGGGCAGTCAGGTTAAAGAAGAAGACATCTGAGCCCTTGCCCCAGGGGCGGATATTTCGCTGGAAAGGTCCCACATCGTTCAGCATCACATCCGCCGGAAAAGCGAGAGTGCGACCTCTCACATATTCCGGCTTCACGACGACATATCGGGGCAGAAATTCCTCCTTGCGGAGAACCCTCGCCGAGAAGGAGACAGCTGTTCTATCCATTTGAAGTTGCTCTCATTCGTGACCCGTTTATTACCTACCATAAATGTCTCCTTCGGGGTCATATATTCCCTCGCCTTCAGGCGAAGGGAAGGTAATTTCGACGTCGCGTCAGCGACGGAGAATGCGGTGCGTGGTTATCGAACGAATGCCCACAGCAAGTACGATCTAAAGGTTCACCTGATCTGGGTTCCGAAGTATTGGAAAAGGGTTTTGACCGGTCAGGTTTCGGTGCGGGTTCGAGATCTTTTGCGGCAGACCTGCATGGAGCACGAGGTTCATATCATTTCGGGCAAGGTGGCTGCAGATCATATTCACACGTTCGTATCGATCACGCATCATCGGGAAAATCCCGGTACAGTGCAAAGCGGGTATTCCTCGCTCTCGCCTGGACGGCGGCGTGCAGGCTGCGGGCGGGCTCCCCGTCTCGCGCGGCGATGCGAAACGCGGCGTCGAGCTGGGCAAGGTCGCGGGTTTCGATGGTGATGTGGAACTCGCCCATGTCGATCCCGGAAAGACCGAGTTTCCGGCGGGTGATGCGGTAGCGTTCGATCACCCCCTCACCGCGCAGATGCCCGAGCCAGGCCTCGACGGCAGCAGCGAATTCGCGGCCGTCGGTTCCGGGCGCGAGGTCGCAGCCGATGTGATAGATGTCCATGGCGAGCCCTCCCCGTTTCAGCCGATACCGATCGTGCCTTCCATGACCCGGACGGCACCACCCTTGACATGAACGGCGCAAACGCGACCGGCGATCTTCGTCGCGCGCAACCCGATCCGGCTCGGACGGCCCATCTCGAACCCCTGCCCGAGCTTCCAGCGCCATTCCCCGTCTTCCGCGGATCGTTCGGACGCCATGAGGCCGGCGAGTGCCGCGGCGGCGCTGCCGGTCGCCGGATCCTCCTCGATGCCATGGCCGGGCGCAAACAGGCGGCCGCGCAGGTCGAGATCCCCGTCGCCGGTCACCCGCGTGAAGACATAGACCTCGTCGCGCAGGGGATGCCCGGCCGGCAGGGGCTGCATCGAGGCGGCGGCAAGCGCCCCGGTATCGCGCAGTTCGACGAACGGAAAGGACAGGCCGACACCGGCATGGACGGGGTCCTGAACGATGGCGTCGATTTCCAGGCCGAGCGCCCGCGCGGCATCGGCACGCGAGAGTTTCCCGCCGACACTCACGGCCTGCGGCGCGCGGAACTCCGCCCGTACCGCATCACCGCCGAACGCCTCGAACGTGACCTCCACCGGACCGGCTTTCTCCTCGAGCACGGTGTGCGGCCCGTCGATCCGTCCGATTTCGCGAAGCATCAACGCCGTGCCGATGGTCGGATGACCGGCGAACGGCAGTTCCGACCGCGGCGTGAAGATGCGCACACGCGGCCCGGCGCCGGTTTCGCTCGCGCACACGAAGGTGCACTCGGAATAGTTGAATTCCCGGGCAATCGCCTGCATCTGTCCGGTCGTGAGCGCATCCGCGTCGAGCACCACCGCGAGCGGGTTTCCGCCGAAACGGCGGTCCGTGAAGACATCGCAGGTCACATAGCGGAGGGTCGTCATCTCTCCCCTCCCATCGCGCGCGCGAGTTCGTCGTCACCCCGCCAGAACGGCCGACGTGCCTCAATGGCCGCAATTCCGTCGGAAATGCCGATATCGGCGAGCTGAGTCTCATCGAGACGGGCAAGCGCCCGACGGCCCTGCTGACGGGCGATCCAGACATGCAGCAGGACGATCGCGCGGTTGAAGCCCTGCGATCGATTCAATTTCGATTCAATCGTGGCCAAACGACTGTCGGCCAGCAGTGAAGACATCGTCATTCCTCCTTGCAGACGATTGACACAGAAACCGGACCGGGAATATTGAGTCAATCGAAGCATTGTCACCATGGCAATTTGGAGGCACCGAATCATGCTCGACCAGCTGTCGCTTCCTGACGACGGCAAGCCGCGATACCGCGCACTCGCGGCGGCCATCGAGGAACGGATCCGCGACGGACGCATGCCGGTCGGCTCGCGCCTGCCGCCGCAGCGCAATCTCTCCTACGATCTCGATGTCACCATCGGCACCGTCGGCCGCGCCTACGAGCTTCTCGTGCAACGGGGGCTCGTGCGCGGCGAGATCGGCCGCGGGACATTCGTGCTGGACCCGGCAGCAACGGAATCCAGGCTCGGCATCTTCCTGAACGAGCACGAACCGGCGACCATCGACCTGAGCGCCAACAATCCCGTACCGACAGCCGCCGGCGAGGAACTGCGAACGCTCATGATCGACCTTCTCAATTCGCAGGGTATCGATCGCCTGCTTGCGAACTATCCGCCGGCAGCGGGATGGCTTGCCGCCCGCCGCCATGCCGGGCAATGGCTCGCCCATCTGGGAGTCGATCGGCCGGCCGAACAGATCGTCATGACCGGCGGCGCACAGGGCGGGCTCGCCGCCGCCGTCGCCGCCCTGACCCGCCCCGGCGACGGGCTGCTCCTCGAAAGCCTCGCCTATCCGCGTTTCATGTCACTTGCACGCACATTCGGCCTGCGACCCGAAGGAGTTGCGATCGACGGACGGGGGCTGGTGCCGGAGGCTCTCGATGCCGCCTGCAGTCAGGGACGCGGGCGGGTGGTGATCTTCTCGCCGAACATGAACAACCCGACGACCGCATTGATGGATGAGGAGCGCCGGCGAAGCATTTCCCGAATAGCGGAAAAACACGATCTGCTCATGATCGAGGACGATGTCTACGGCCCCCTCGTCGAACGAAAACCCGCCCCCGTCGCCGAACTTGCGCCGGAGCGCACCATATACATCACCAGCCTTTCGAAATTCCTGGCGCCGGGCCAGCGTCTCGGGGCGATCGCGGCTCCGGCACGGCTGGTTCCGGTGATCAGCCAGCGATACGCCGATCTGGCGCTGGGTGCGCCGGCACTCGCGGTCGAGCTCCTGTCCTTCGCCCAGTCCTCGGGATTGCTCGGGCGTGCGGAACGGTTTCAGCGGGACGCCATCGCCCGTCGCCAGCAGCTCGTGCGTTCGGCCCTGCCTCACGGACGCATCATGAGCGGCCCCGAAGCCCTCCATGTCTGGCTCGAGATGCCGCCCGGACTCGACGCGGACGAGCTCTGTCTCGGCCTTGCCGGCGAAGGCATTCGCATTGCGGCCTCGAGGGAATTCTCGACCACGCCCGAACGTCCGGCCGCCGTCCGCATCTCCATCGGCGGCTCGATCAACGATGATGCGCTCGTCAAAGCGATCACCCGCATCGACCGCGCCCTCACCCTGCCATCGGGAGATGCGGCCATCTGAGAGGGCGGGCGAGTTCCGCACCGGCACCTGCCGGAAGAAAGGCACAGGCTCGGAAAGCCCGTCGCATCGTTCAGCACCCCATATTCTTCCGGTTGAGCGTGAAAGAGGGTATGGCTGACGGCAATGCTGGCAAAGATTTCTTCGATGTGCTGAATCTGCCTCGCACCCGATGGAGGAGAAGGACACCCATGCCTCGCACCGCCAACCGACTGGCCGCCATGGCCACCGTTTCGACGCTGTTCGTCCCGGCAGTGGTGCTGGCCGGCCCGCCGGACACGCTGACCATGGGCATGGTGCTGGAGCCGCCGCATCTCGACCCGACCGCCGGGGCCGCCGCCGCCATCGACGAGGTGGTCTATGCCAATCTCTTCGAGGGTCTGACGCGGATCGACGGGAACGGCGTCGTGCAGCCGGCGCTGGCACGGGAATGGACGATCTCCGAAGATGGCCTCACCTACGATTTCACCCTCGCCGAGGGGGTCACCTTCCATGACGGAGCGGCGTTCGATGCCTCCGATGTCGTCTTCTCGCTCGAACGGGCGATGGCGGATGACAGCGTGAACGCGCAGAAATCGCTGTTCGAGCCCATCGAGACGGTCACCGCCAACGATGACGGTTCGCTCACGATCACCCTCAAGCGCCCCACCGGCAGCTTCCTTTTCAACATGGGCTGGGGCGATGCGGTCATCGTCGATCCGGCCAGCGCCGATACCAACAAGTCGAACCCGGTGGGCACGGGCCCCTTCCGTTTCGACCAGTGGCGCAAGGGCGACATGATCCGCCTGCAGCGCAACGGGGATTACTGGGGTGACGAGGTGGCGCTCGAGACAGCCACCTTCAAGATCATTCCCGATCCGGCGGCCGCCGTGGCGGCGATGATGGCCGGCGATGTCGATGCCTTCGCCAATTTCCCCTCGCCCGAGAGCATTCCACAGTTCGAGGCGGATCCGCGCTTTCATGTCGAGATCGGCTCGACCGAGGGTGAAACGATCCTCGCCATCAACAATGCCCGCCCGCCCTTCGACGATATCCGCGTGCGCCGCGCGCTCGCCCACGCCATCGACCGGCAGGAGATCATCGACGGTTCGGAATATGGCTACGGCACGCCCATCGGCAGCCATTTCGCTCCGCATCACCCGGCCTATGTCGACCTCACCGGCCGCTACCCGCATGATGTCGAAAAGGCGAAGGAACTGCTTGCCGAAGCCGGAGCGAGCGATCTTTCGCTCACCATCAGCCTGCCGCCCCCGCCCTATGCCCGCCGTGGCGGCGAAATCATCCAGGCACAGCTCGCCGAGGCCGGCATCACGGCCGAGCTGATCCCCATCGAATGGGCGCAGTGGCTGGAGCAGGTCTATGGCGGCAAGGATTATGACCTAACCATCGTCAGCCACACCGAGCCCATGGATATCGGCAATTACTCGCGGGACAATTATTACTGGGGCTATCACAGCGACGCGTTCAACGCGCTCATGGACGAACTCACCCAAGCCACCGACCCGACAGAGCAGAACCGCATTCTCGGCGAGGCGCAGACGCTGCTGGCCGAAGACAGCGTCAATGTCTTCCTGTTCGAACTGGCCAAACGCGGCGTCTGGGACGCCCGCCTCGAAGGCCT
>JAGREZ010000013.1 GCA_020446285.1 Geminicoccaceae bacterium | reverse complement strand
CGGCAGCCATGCGGATGGCCTCGCCGCTGGCCATGAGCGAGCGCGAACCGCCCGTGCCGCCGCCGGCGATGAGTTCATCACTGTCACCCTGCAGAAGATCGATGGATTCGAACGGCACGCCGAGCCTTTCGGCCAGCACCTGGGCGAAGGCGCTCGCATGGCCCTGCCCGTAATCCAGCGTACCGGTGACGATGGTCACCCCGCCGTCCGCCTTGAAGCGGATCCCGCCCATTTCCTTGCCCGGCGGTGCGGTGACCTCGAGATAGGTGCAAAGGCCGATCCCGCGCAAAAGCCCCCGCGCCTCGCTTTCGCCCCGGCGCCCGGCGAAACCCCTGTAATCGGCAGCCTCCAGCGCCTCATCGAGAATGTCCTCGAACTCGCCCGAATCGTAGACGAGCCCCACCGCGTTCGTGAACGGCAATTCGTCGGGGCGGATCATGTTCAGCCGACGCAATTCGACCGGATCGCGCCCGGTTTCCCGCGCCGCCGCATCCATCAGCCGCTCCATCATGTAGACCGCTTCGGGCCGTCCGGCGCCGCGATAGGCCGTGGTCGGCGTCGTGTTGGTCATGGCGAGGCGAACGCGCATGGCCATGGCGGGCGTCCGGTAGAGGCTCGCGAGGTTCTTCTGCACCACGAGTGTGGGAATGGCCGGGCCGAAACCGGCGACATAGCCGCCCACCGCACCGATACCGTCGAGCCTGACCGCGAGAATGTGCCCGTCGGCATCGAGCGCGAGACTGGCGTCATAGATCGAATCGCGGCCATGATAGTCTGTCAGGAAGCTCTCGCTTCGATCGTTGATCCAGCGGAGCGGACGTCCGAGCGCGCGGGCGGCGTGCATCAGCGGAACATGCTCGGGGAAGATCGACGCCTTCATGCCGAACGAGCCGCCGATATCCTCCGACAGCACGCGGATCCGCTCCACCTCGCAGCCGATGGCCGCGGCGAGCTGCGCGCGCAGGCCGAATGCGCCCTGGCAGCCGGTGCGCACGGTCCAGCGGTCATCCGCGAACGACACCACCGCCCCGCGCGGCTCCATCGGTGTCACATGCACCCGGTTGTGGACCAGACGCAGACGGGTGACATGCGCCGCACCGGCAATCGCCGCATCGACGGCCGCATGATCGCCCCAGCTCCAGGTGACGGGACAATTGCCCGGTACTTCCTCATGCAGCTGCGGCGCACCATCGGCAAGAGCCTCCGCGAGATCGCTCACGACCTCGAGCGGCTCGACATCGAGCTCGACCAGCTCGGCGGCGGCGCGGGCCGTTACCGCGTCGCGGGCGATCACCAGCGCCACCGGCTGCCCCACATATCGAAGCCGGTCGCGGGCAAGCGAGGGATGCGGCGGCACGATCATCTTCGCGCCATCCTCGCCCTCGAGCGGCACGCCGCAGCCGAGTGTCCGGTAGCCGTTGCCATCGAGATCGCCGGCATCGAGGACCGCCACCACACCGTCGAGCGCCCGCGCCGCATCGCCGTTCACGCCACGCAGCCGGGCATGCGGATATTCGCTCCTGCGGAAGACCGCGAACAGCTCTCCCGGCTCGTGGACATCGTCCGTATACCGCCCGCCGCCCGAGACGAGGCGCCGGTCCTCCTTGCGCGAGGGCGACTGGCCGATGCCGAATTTCGGCACGGATCCGATGCTGTCATGCAGGTTCACGGCAATCCTCTCCCCATTTCGTCATGGAATGCGCTCAGCGCCCCCTGAACACGGGCTTGCGCTTTTCGAGGAACGCCGCCGTTCCCTCGGCGCGGTCCTCCGTGGCGAACAGCATGGTGAAGGCCTGACGCTCGAAGGCGAGACCGGCGGCAAGCGCCCGGTCGCTCGCCTGCAACACGGCTTCCTTGGCCAGACGCACCGCCAGCGGCGGCTTGCCGGCGATCCGTGCGGCGAGTTCCACCGCCCGTTCCTCCGTCCGTTCCACCTCGACCATCTCCGCCACCAGACCGGCGCGAAGGGCCTCGGCGGCGTCGATGAGCTCGCCCGAGAGCACCATCTTCATCGCCAGCCCCTTGCCGACCGCCTGCGTCAGCCGCTGCGTTCCGCCCGCTCCCGGAATGATGCCGAGATTGACCTCGGGCTGGCCGAGCCTCGTTCCCTCGCCGGCGATGATGATGTCCGCATGCATCGCCAGCTCCAGTCCGCCACCGAGCGCGTAGCCGTTGACCGCGGCCACGAGCGGCTTGGGAAACTGCGCGATCCGCCGCCAGGCATGAATGCGCGGATCGAGAAGCGCGTCCACCGCCGATTTGTCGCGCATCTCCTTCAGATCGGCGCCGGCGGCAAACACCTCGCCACCGCTCATGACGACGGCCCCGGTTTGCGCATCTGCCTCGGCCGCGTCGAGAATGCCGGCGATTTCGCCGAGCATCGCGGTACAAAGGGCATTCCTCACCGTGTGCCGCTCGAAGCGGATCAGCAGGACCCCTTCCACCGGCCGGGATGTCGAGACATGTTCGAGCCTGTCCGCCATCGTCTAGAACGGAATGTCATCGTCGAGATCGTCATAGCCGCCGGCCGGGCCACTGCGTCCGCCACCGCCGCCGCCGGAACCGCCACCACCGCCGAGCTGGCCGCCGCCGCGCATGCCGCCGCCACGTTCCTCCGCGGGACCGCCGCCGTAATCGCCGCCACCGCCATAGTCGCCGCCCCGGCCGCCGCCGCCGCCACCGTCCGAACCGCCCATGAGCACGAGTTCGCCGCGAAAGCGCTGGATCACGATTTCGGTGGTGTAGCGCTCCTGCCCCGACTGGTCGGTCCATTTGCGCGTCTGCAACTGTCCTTCGAGATAGACCGAGCGGCCCTTGGAGAGAAAGCGTTCGGCGATATCGGCGAGATTCTCGTTGAAGATCA
>JAGREZ010000134.1 GCA_020446285.1 Geminicoccaceae bacterium | reverse complement strand
GCATATCTAACGCAAATTGAGCCAAGAACAATCCGAGCGCGTCGAGATCCGCACCGGCCCGGTTCATGAAATCGTTGAATGCCCGCCGGTTGAGCACGCGCGTCAGTTCATCGACCTGCACCTCCGAGCGCGCCCGCGCGAGCGTCTGCGAAAGCGCATCCTCCATCTCCACCAGTTCGGTGCTGGCCCATGAACCGGATGAAGGCATGGGATGATGATCCGGCTGTGACCAGGTCCGCGTGATCCTGCGCACCGGCAGGATGAGCATCCGGTGCATGAAGCGGCTCATGATGAGAAAGCTGGCGAGGGAGAATGTCAGCAGCACAATGGCGCAGAGGACGAGAAACTGGAACGTCCTGTATCGATAGGTCGAGCGATCGAAAATGAACTCCGCATGGCCGATCGTCCTGCCCGCACCATCCTCCAGGGCGAGCCGGATCGGCATGGCGTCCTCGATGTGGGGATCGCCACGTTCAACGAGCTGGTAGCCGCTCGCACTGGTCACTTTCACATAGCCGAGCGTGGCGATCGCGACGAGAACGCCGGCATTCTCCTCGATGCCGATATAGTCACCACGTTCAACGAGACCCGAGAGGACGCGGGCGAAGTGGCTGGACGCGCGCCTTGAGAGATTCTCGAATTCGGATTTCGCCGTCCAGGCGCCGAAGGCCCAGGAAAGGGCCAGTCCGGCCAGGATGACAACGCCCGTCTGCAACCAGAAGGTTCCCCTGAACCTCTGTTTCAGGGGAACGTGTGGCACGGCTTCGACCGGATCCGGCTGAAGCCTGTCATGCTCCCTGCGCAAACTCAAGAACGGCGCTCCGACCTTGCAACCGCGATCTTCCCAAACGTTACGGTTCGAGCGCGGATTGGCAAGGCCATTCTGGCAGCCGGTCCGGCGGCATGTCCGCCGCGGGAACGAAAAACGCCCTGTCCGGGAGGCTGGACAGGGCGCTTCGCAAGTCCCGGACGGCAATCAGGGAGGGAGGAAGTCACCGTCCGGGCTGTCTTTCAGGGCGGGATCGCCCCGAAGGTCGGGAACCGGCTCAGGAAGCCAGCGCCTTGACCTCCTCGATGTTGGCGGTCACGCGCTTGGACACGAGATCGGCAACCTCGTTCTGGGCCTTGACGCCAAGGTCGAATTCCTGCTTGGCAACCTGCACGGCCTTCTCGGCGGCAGCCTTGGCGTCGGCCATGAATTCCTCGGGCTTCTTCGCGGTGACGTTGCCATCGAGGACGGTCTCGAAAGCCTTAAGGCTGTCAGCGACCCAGCCATACTGCAGCTTCGAGATCGCCTGGGCAGCGTCGAGCATGACGGTCTGGGCCTGAACGAAGGTGTCGATGTTGGCCTTCTGCATGGCGACGATTGCGTCGGCATTGAACTTCGGCATGGTGAACTTGGGGGTAACGGGCTTGGTGGCCATCTTTGCGTCTCCGGATGAGAGGTTTATCGAATTGCTGCGATGCACAATAGATAGCTTCGCCCAGAGATGAACGCAAGGGTTATTGTGCGTTGCAGCATAAGTGTTTTTGCATTGCAGCGATGCGTGGATGCAAACCCGCCGTGATCCAACATGATCGCCCGAGCGTTCAACGGGACCTCCCGTTTCGCGATCCGCAGCGTGGCCTGTCGCCTCGCAATATCCCGACCGTGTTTGTCGGACACGGCGGGGGCACGGATTTACGCCTTGCATGGTGCCTTGCCAGATTCCTGCGCCAGTCATATTTGCTGTGAGCGTTTATTCGATAGCCACACACCGCACTCTCCGTCGCTGACGCAACATCGAAAACAACTTCCCTTCGCCCGAAGGCAGGGAATCGAAAGATCCCGAAAGGGAGATTCAATGGCTGATAAAAAGAATAGCGGCATTCCAAGCGTCGCCCGCCTGTCCGTAGCGCCCATGATCGACTGGACCGACCGGCACTGCCGCTATTTTCACAGGCTCATTGCACCGCGCACATTGCTGCACACCGAGATGATCTCCACTGGCGCCATCATGCACGGCGACCGCCAGCGTTTCCTCGGGCATGATGAAAGCGAGCATCCGCTTGCCCTGCAGCTCGGCGGATCGGATCCGCGGGAACTCGCGAAAGCCGTCCGGCTGGCACGCCCGTTCGGCTACGATGCCATCAATCTCAATGTCGGCTGTCCGTCGGATCGGGTGCAGAGCGGGCGTTTCGGCGCATGTTTGATGGCCGAGCCGGCGCTGGTCGCCGATCTCGTCGCCGCGATGCTCGACGCAAGCGAGGTGCCGGTCACCGTCAAGACTCGCATCGCCATCGATGACGGCCCCGTTCCGGCCATGCTCGACGAGCTGGTCGACCGCAGCGCCGAGCGCGGCGTGCAAACGTTCTACATTCACGCCCGCGCCGCCTGGCTGAAAGGTCTCAGCCCGAAAGAAAACCGCGAGATCCCTCCACTCCGCCACGATATCGTCCATGCACTCAAGCAGCGGCGCGGCGATCTTTCCATTCACATCAATGGAGGCATCACCGATCCAACCCAGGCGGCGCGGCTCGCACAGGGTCTCGATGGCATCATGATCGGGCGCGCGGCCTATCAGGATCCGCTCGCCCTCGCCGCCTTCGAGCGTGTGTTGATGCCACAACAGCCGCAGGCATCACCGCCCGATCCTCACCATATCGTCGATCGGATGGCCGCCTATGCCGAATGCGAGGCGGCACGGCAGGGCACACCCCTTCGCGCCATCGCCCGGCACATGCTCGGACTCTTCAACGGAATGCCCGGTGCCCGCGCGTGGCGACGCACCCTCGGCGGAGCCATGCATGACCCGACCGCCACATCCGCCCTCCTGCGCGAGGCCGCAGCCTGCATCCGCATGCCCGAGCATGTCGAAGGAACCGAGACTGCCTGATCCGGACGGTCGTCAATCCCGCGCAAGAAGCCGGCGCAACGCCTCGATCGTCGCCCGGGGCGCCTCGGCATGCACCCAGTGGCCAACGCCGTCGATCGTCTCGAGGTCCGAATCGGGGAACAAATGGCGGATTTCTCCCATCGCGGAATCCCGGACATAGCCCGAAGCGCCGCCGCGAAGAAACAGCGTCGGTCCCTCATAGACGGCCCCTGCGACCGGCTCCGGCCAGCCGGTGATGGCAGGCAGGCCGTCGAGTAACACCCGGAGATTGGAGCGCCAGACGAGGCCTGCCTCGCCCGGCGACGAATTCTGCGCGAGAAAGGCGCGGATCGGTGCCTCGGGAATGGTCGCGGCAAGGCCCGCCTCGACATCCCCACGGCGGCTCATCGAGGCCAGATCGAGCGAGAGCATGGTCTCGAGATAGGCCTGAAACCCGTGGCCGTGATCGTAGGCCACCGGAGCAATGTCGACAACGCCAAGCCGCCTGATACGGTCAGGATATGCCAGCGCCGCGCACATCGCCACCTTGCCGCCCATGCTGTGCCCCACAAGCGTCGCCTGCCCGATGCCGAAATCGTCCAGCAGGCGCAGAATATCGCCCGCCATGGCCGGATAGGTCATCTCATCCGACCACGGTGAACCCCCATGATTGCGCAGATCAATCGCGAACACCTCGACATCGCTCGCGAGCGCCTTGCTGATCGCCTGCCAGTTCCGCCCGGAACCGAGCAACCCATGCAGGATCAGAACAGGTTCGCCACCCCCGAACCGACGCGTGTTCAGCTGCATTGATTTCAAGACATGTCTCCCCGGATCCGTTTCCCAATCCCGCCGGAGCCACGGGACCTGTTCATCATGCGCGATGCAACCATGGAAACGGCCGGGCCATGCGCATGAATTGCTTCGGGTCCATTTTCAAAGGCCGTGCTCCCGCCAGGCGATCCCCGAAAGGCGGTCCCGGTAAGTCTCGCACAACCGGTCCCGTTCGCCGGCAGTCCTCGGTTTGCCATGACCGGCACACCAGACGGGCTGTGGCCACGCGGCGTCACCCTCTTCGCGTCCGACGACATGGATGTGCATCTGGGCCACCACATTGCCGATCATCGCCACATTGCGCTTGTGTGGCCGGGCGATTCCGGCGAGCACGCGATCGGCCTCGCGGATCTCGCACATCAATCGCATAAACTGCGCAGCGTCGAGATCGCCATAGTCGCGCAGGCCGTCGATGCGCGGGATCAGCAGGAGCCAGTGCCAGCGTGAATCATCCTTGAGCCGGACATGGCTGAGCGGCCAGTCGAGCAGCGCATCGCTGCCGTCGAGAAGCCGCCGGTCGATGGCGAATTCGCTCATTCCTCAAGTTCCCCGGCTTCGGCATCTCCAGGCCCGCCATCGCCGCCGACAGCTTCATCGGCAACCCGGAGCTCGGTTCCCACATTTTCCATGACCCGGCAGAGTTCCTCGGGCGGCGGTCTGTCCGTGAACAGAATATCGATCTGTTCGAGATGGCCCATGCGCGCCATCGCCCGGCGACCGATCTTGCTGGCATCGGCGGCGAGATAGACCTTCCGCGCATGCTCGACGATAGCCTGCGCTACCCGCACCTCGCGATAGTCGTAATCGAGCAGCGTCCCGTCGAGGTCGATGGCGCTTATCCCGACGATGGCGATATCCACCCTGAACTGGCGTATGAGGTCAATCGTCGCCTCGCCGACGATGCCGCGATCGCGCGCGCGCACGAGACCGCCCGCGACCACGACGTGAAAATCCTCGTTGCCGGCCATGAGTGACGCAACGTGAAGATTGTTGGTGAGTACCGACAGGCCCTTGTGATCGAGAAGGGCCCTTGCGACCTCTTCCGCAGTCGTGCCGATATTGATGCAGAGCGAGCTGTGATCGGTGACGCTCGCGGCGACTTCGGCGGCGATCTTGCGCTTGGCGTCGAGATTCATCACCTGACGGTTCGAATAGGCGATGTTTTCGGTACTCGAAGGCAGCCCCGCGCCGCCATGGAACCGCTGCACCAGTCCCTCGTCGGCAAGCTCGTTGATGTCCCTGCGCACGGTCTGCGGCGTCACGCCGAACTGTTGGGCAAGCGCCTCGATGGTCATGAAACCCTGACGCCGCACGAGATCGATGATCTGTCCGCGACGTCCGGCCATGCCGGTCATGGCGCATCCATCCTTGCACGTCCTGTCATGCGCGGCCATCTCACGACCCGTTCCCGGTGCGCACGCGGTTCACCGCAGCCGCCCAGCCATCGAGTTTGCGCTTGCGGGTGGCCACATCCATGACCGGCTCGAAGCGGTGCTGCAGGCGCCAGGCATCGGAGATATCGTCGAGGCCAGTGAAAAGGCCGACATCGAGGCCGGCGAGATAGGCGGCGCCGAGCGCCGTGGTCTCGATCACTTCCGGCCGATCGACCGGCATGCCGAGAATATCCGCGAGCGATTGACACACCCAGTCATTGGCGACCATGCCGCCATCGACGCGCAGCGTCGCCGGCAGGCCACCAGCACCCGCCCCGTCGACATCGTCGCTCATGGCGCGGATGAGATCGGCGGTCTGGTAACCGACCGATTCGAGCGTGGCATGGACGATATGGGCGAGCGAGCTGTCGCGGGTCAGGCCGAAGATCGCGCCACGCGCATCCGGATCCCACCATGGCGCACCAAGGCCGGTGAAGGCCGGCACGAGATAGACACCATGCGAATCCTCGACCGAGCGCGCAAGGGCCTCCGTCTCGCTCGCATGACGCACCGCCTTCAGCCCGTCACGGATCCACTGCACGGCAGCACCAGCGACGAAGATGCTGCCTTCGATGGCATAGGTAGTCCTGCCCCCGATCCTGTAGGCGATGGTCGAGAGCAGCCGGTTGCGCGAGGGCACGAGATGCCCGCCGGTATTGAGCAGTGCGAAACAACCGGTTCCGTAGGTGCTCTTGAGCATGCCCGGCTGAAAGCAGGCCTGTCCCACCGTTGCCGCCTGCTGATCGCCGGCCATGCCGTTGATCGAAAGCGGCGCGCCAAACAATTCCGGATCGCATTCGCCGAACGTGCAGGCATTGTCGCACACCACGGGCAGCATCGCGCGCGGAATGCGAAGGGCGGCGAGCAGTTCATCGTCCCAGTCCTGTCGGGCGATGTCGAAGATCATGGTGCGAGCGGCATTGGAGGCATCCGTCGCATGGACCCGGCCGCCGGTGAGTTTCCAGAGAAGGAATGAATCAATGGTACCGAAGGCAAGCTCGCCACGTTCGGCGCGCGCCCGCACGCCTTCGACATTGTCGAGGATCCAGGCGATCTTGGTTGCCGAGAAATAGGCGTCCACGACAAGACCGGTCCGCTCGCGAATGGCCGTCTCGAGGCCGTCGGCGACAAGACGCCGGCAAAGAGGTGCCGTGCGCCGGTCCTGCCAGACGATGGCCCTGTGCACCGGTCTGCCGGTGGATCGGTCCCACACCACCGCCGTCTCGCGCTGGTTGGTGATGCCGATCGTCGCGATGTCGCCGACAACAATACCGGCAGTCTCGCCGGCATGGGCGATCGCCTCGCGGCAGACCTGGACGACATCGTTCCAGATCACGTCCGGATCGTGCTCGACCCAGCCGTCGGCCGGATAGTGCTGTTCGAGTTCACGTTGGGCCGATGCGACAGCCGCGCCCGAGCGGTCGAACAGGATGGCCCGGCTGCTGGTCGTTCCCTGATCGATCGCGAGTATGCAACTCGAAGCCATCGCCGCCTCCCCCCTGCAATCCGCCTGTACGGCGCAGGTTAGACGAGGCAGCGACGACTTCAAGATCTGCGTGCGCGCGCCCGGCTCCCGGGCCCGGAGGCTATGACGAAGGCGCGGCAGGCGCCGGCGGTGTGTCGGTCGGATGCACGAGGATCTCCACCCGGCGGTTCAGCTGGCGGCCGCGTACCGTGGAATTGTCGGCGCGCGGACTGCTTTCGCCCCGTCCCTCGGCGACAAGCCGGTAGGCAGGCACGCCGTCGCGTTCGAGCGCATCCCGCACCGCCCAGGCACGACGTTCGCTGAGTTGCTGATTGTAGGCCTCGGAGCCGGTCGAATCGGTGTAGCCGACGATGGTCGCCTCGGTCTCGTTGTACTTGGCGAGAACATCGGCGAGCTTGGCGATGCTGGGCTCGAAGGCCGGATTGAGATCGGCACTGTCGGTCTCGAACGAAACCTCGTTGGCGAGATTGATCTTGAGCAGATCATCGCGTACGCGCTCGATCTCGATCTCATTGTTCGCCCGCTCCTTCTCGAGCGTATCCTCCAGGTCCTTCTGCTGACGGTCGAAGATGTTGCCGATGGCTGCACCGGCGGCGGCACCCACCGCACCGCCGAGCGCAACGCCGCGCACATCGTTCTTGTCGAGCACCGCGCCGAGCACGCCACCGAGAACGGCACCGGCGGCAGCGCCCGTACCGGTTCCCTTCTCGATTCCGGGTTCGCCGGAAGAATTCTGGCAGGCGGCGAGGGACAGCGCGGTCAGCGAGACGGCAGCCAGGGATCGAAAAGCGGTACGACGCATGAAACACTCCAGCCGTGATCATCCATGAGCCCTTGTACTACCGACTTCCTGAATAAAAAACAAAGAGCCGGTGATACCGTTGTTATCTTCGCACTCCCGACCGGATTGCGCCGCGAGGAGCCCGCGGCGAGGGTGCCGGATCAATACCATCCGCACGCGATTATTCACCTCGAACATGGACAACGATGTCTATGTGATGAATATTTCCAGCGACATCCACACAGTCCTGTAGGCGGAAGGAACGTTTGAGCGATCGCATACTCGAAATCGGCCGGATCGAGAGAAGAAGCGGCCAAGATGGTAGTTCGGTGGTTTCCGCGAATGTCGACGGACAGCGCCTCTGGTTCGAGAGTCAAGATGAACTCGAGATCAACGCGGATGCCTTCCTGTGCGCCTTCCTGCTTCAAGCCATGGCGAGCGGCCGGACTCTCAGTCTTGCAGACCCCGTCGACGCGAAACTGCTTTCAGCCGTGCCTGAAATCGCGGCGCTTGCAGGGAGTTGGTGGGGCTATCGATCCGTCGAGATCAGATGCCCGACGGTCACGCGCCCGGCGGCCGGTGGAGATGCCATGTTCTTCACCAGTGGTGTCGATTCCTTCTACACACTCTGGCGCAACCGGGCCTCGCTCGGCCATCTGATCAATATCCACGGATTCGACATCGCACTCGACGATACCGACCGCTTCATGCGCTCCGCGGAATCGATTCGCCGCGCCGCCGATGCGACAGGATGCCAGCCCCTGTTCGTCGCCACGAACATGCGTTCACATCCGACCTTTGCGAGTGTTTCTTGGAACAAGTGCCATATCGCGGCACTCGCCGCCGTCGCCCATCTCCTGCGAGGACGTGTGCAACGCGTCTTCGTCGCCAGTTCCGACGTGCCACCGCCATTCGGATCTCATCCGGACCTCGACCGGCTGTGGTCGTCTTCAGCCGTCGAGATCGTCAATGACGAGCGGGATGTCAGCCGGCTTGACAAGATACGCGCATTCGCCGACTGGCCGATCGCCCATCAGACCCTCAAGGTTTGCTGGGAAAATCGCTCATCGGCTCTCAATTGCGGCGAATGCGAGAAATGTGTGCGCAGTTCGGCCCAGCTCAAGGCGACCGGAATACTGGACAAGGTCACGACCTTTCCACGATCCCCGCTCGCCCCCCGAATCAACGCATTGTCGGGCGTGTCGAGCGAACTCGTCAGGCAATGGCAGGATATCCTTGCCGAGACGCATGACCGCGAGGAAGCGGACGCCATCAGGGCGCTCCTTCAGCGAACTGCCCGCTCCGGGAGCAAGATAGCGAAATGGAAGAAACGTCTGTCGAAACTGTTTGCGAACTGATGGCCAACATCACCCGCTTCCGGCGGGTTGACACGCTGTTGACACTGTTCAAAGAGGTGGCGGCAGAAGTCCTTCCCGTTCAAGGAACGAATGCAGGCTCTCGACATCCGGTGCAAGTGCCGTGAGATCACTGCAACCCCAGCAGTCAATGTACCGCGAGATCTTGCCGTAAGCGTTGTCAGCAACAATGTGGGGAATGCCGAGCAGCGTTGCGATGATGAACCCGTGCAAACGATCCGTGACGAGACGTTCCGTACGAGCGAGCTGTGCAATGCCGGCGTCGAGCAAGGTGTTCGCCCGGTCGCTGTAGATTTCCCCGATCTTCCTCATCATGACCGGCCTCAGCATGACCAGCCGCTTGAAGAGGCGTTCCAGCAACCGATCGAATGGAGCGTCATGGCGGGCAGGTTTCTTCCAATCCTCGACCGGCATCGACATCGCGACAGCCCCCCGGATATCGCCGGCGAGGGCGCTCTCTCTGTCATCCCGCAAAAGCGCGAGTGCCCGGATCGCGGTCCTGTCCGGCCGCCTCAACGGACCGATGCAGAATGCGGTATCCGGACAAGTCGCACTCTCGCAATCGAAATACCGGCGGGCGAGTTCGAGGCTGGGTTCGTCACGAACGAGAAGCGTGAAGTCCGGATGAGCTTCGATGATACGGGCACAGCGCTCGATGCTCTCGCGACCGGTAAAATGCAGGGATTGTGGCAACTGGACGATTTTGTGATGCGGGAACGAGGCGATGATATCCTCTCGCATCGCCTGGTGCCGCAGCCAGATGTCCCCGAAGTTCCCGCCGCCCAGAAGGAAGATCGTTCCCGTCGGCATCGACGCTGCGATGTCCCGCCGATATGTATTCAGCGTGCAGAGATAGTCTGGCGCACGGCCGGACATGCTCTCGAGCTGCATCGCCGCACCCAGATAGATGGCGTTGTCACCAATATTGGCATAGTTCGGAAAATCGGCGACAGCATAGGGCTTGCCCCGTTCAAGATGGGGCGCCAGGCATTCACCGATCGTCCGGGCCATACGCGAGACATAGTCGTCATACCTGACGCCACCGGCGGAAACCACAGCGCGCATGTTCACGATATCCGCTCCCGGATCTTCAGTCTCCTCCGACGCTCGGGGTTGATCCAGCGGGCAAGTTTCTCGCCGAAAGATCGTGGTCGCCTGCCGATCCTGTCAGCGCTGATGGTGCTTTGCGCGGGATCCTCGTCCGGGTCCGGATGGTTGACGAGACGCGGATGTACCGCCCAGCTGTTCATGCGCGAAATGTCGATGGGCCAGTCGGCCGTGTAGCTGAGGGGAAGCGATTGCTCGACGAGGGTTCTCGCGGCATTCGCGGACAACGCGTAGCCGGTCGTCAGATGCGGCGAAAAGAGAAGGCGGAAGGCATCGACATCCTCCGCCAGTGCTACCTGCTCGACCCGCGAGACGTCGGCATTCTTGTGGTCAAGCAGCAGCATGTCCATTCCCCCGGCAATCGCGCGGTCAGCGATCGTTGCAAACCTGGGATCGGGAATTGCGTCATCTTCGAGGATAATGGCTCCGTCAGGACAGCTTTCGCAGATCGCCCGATAGATCATGTGGTGGGAAAGCGCACAGGCGAACTCTGCATTCCCCATCTCCCGCCGCATTCGCTTGCGGGCAGCATCCCGGTCAATGAGCGATTCGTGATCCGGCGTCAGCCCCTTCCTTCCGTCCACCGCCCACCAGAGTTCGAACGGAAGATCCCACCGGGCGAGACTATCAATCAGGCTCTGACGACGACAAAGCGCATCTTCGAGCGTGACGATGAAGATCGGCAATCCCATGGGTTACCCGGACAATCCACATCGAGGTTCATGGAGATCAAGCTTGGCAGGCACACATGTTGCGGTCAACATGAGACAGTACCATTTTCAAGGCTGGACGATCTCGGGGCTTTGCTCATAGTAGCGGTAGTTTCCTCCCGCATAGCCGAAGACAGCCCCGCAGCACCAGGCAAGTTTGCTCAGTGCCTTGCCTCGTTTCGAGGCGGCGAACAAGCCGGCGAAGAGTGCGCCGCCGGAGCGCAGGAAACGTCCGCCGATCGCGGCAAACCAGCGCAGGCGCTGACCACCGTTCACATAGCGGCGGACGAGATGTCCTTCCGAGCAGCCGCTTCGGAACTTGCGTCGCATCACGCCCCTTACCGTCGCACGCTCCAGCCAGACCCGTTTGCGAACGAGCGAACGATCGGCCCTCGCGATGTCCGCGCCCATCCCCCTCGCACGCATGAAGAAATCGGCATCCTCACCGCCCATCAAACCGAACAGCGGATCGAAGACAGGCCCCTCGCAGGCAAGCCGTTCGAGAATGTTCCGGCTGATCAGGACATTGCATGTGCTGAGAAGATTGGGCAAGCCGTTGCTCTTCCAGATCTTCGTCTCGTTCCGCGTTCGCGGATCGGGCTCGCCTGCGTCCGGTTTGTCGAAATTCGCCGCATCTTCCACATAGACCCGGTTTCCGACGACGATATCCACACCGGTCGAGCCCTGGCGTCTCGCCAGATCGACCAGCCAGTCAAGCTCGGGGCGGTCGTCATCATCGATGAAGCAGAGAAAATCCGCGTCCCGTTCGAGTGCCTCGACCACTGCACGGTCGCGCGCGTAGGAAATTCCACGTCGTCGTTCCTCGACGAAATGGAGCGGCACCGGCATCGCCCGCGCCAGATCACGGCAAAGGGTCGCGACCTCGCCCGTAGGCTTGTTGTCAACCACGAGAATTTCCACCTGCGCGCTGGCCAGCGAATCGAGGCGGATCTCGCACAGATGCCGGAGAAGGGACCGCAACAAGGGAAGTCGATCGCAAGTGCAAATTCCGACCATAAACTTCATGCGCAATCTGACCCCGATCTGACAAAGCCGTCGGTTGCATATCATGGTGCAAATTCTCGCACAACTTATGGATTGTCCGTATTCTGTCCGATGTCTCCGGGGCGAACGGCCTCCTTCCCACCCACTGCCAACCCCGATGATTCCGGTACGCGGATCGGGCGCGGCTTTCCGGCGCCGCGTGGACCTCAATCCGGTTGCAAACTCTCGCATTGGAATGGAAACGGTGGTCGGAGCGGCAGGATTTGAACCTGCGACCCCCAGTCCCCCAGACTGATGCGCTACCAGGCTGCGCTACGCTCCGACTTGGCGGGGCAGGCCGGCTTCGACCAGCGGCCCCTAGGCGGTACGGGATGCGAAACACCCGCTACCGGAATGCGCCGGACTATAGCGGCGCCGAATGGCTTGGGCAATCACGGATCGGCAGTTTCGCCGGCGTCGGAGACAGCATCACGCAGAAGGTCTCGCATTGCGAGAAGTTCCCCGCGCAAGGTTCTCAGCCCCATGACCTTGTCATCGGAGAGGCCGACATTTGCGGACTGTCCGGCGCTCTCGCCCAAGGATGCCTTTGCGACCCTTGCGGGCGATGATGCGTCATCCTTTTCCGCAGGCCGCGCCGCACCTTCCGCGCGAGCCGCCTTGCTGCGGCGTTGCCGCAACAATTTCTGCGCCCCCTTTATGGTGTAACCTTCCCCGTAGAGAAGAATGCGGATATCGCGAAGGAGGGCAACGTCTTCCGGGCGGTAATAGCGCCGTCCGCCGCCGCGCTTGAGCGGCCGGACCTGGGGAAACTTGCTTTCCCAGAACCGCAGGACATGCTGGGCGACATCGAGTTCCTCGGCGACCTCGCTGATGGTCCGGAATGCCGATGTCGATTTTCCGTTGCGTTTCGCCGCCATGTCACCCGCATCGGCCTCGTTCGTCTCCCCGCCGTCGCCCGCCTCAAAACCGGTGGTGCTGACCATCGCCTCGTCCTTTCGCTTTGGCGCGGCGGCAGACATCAGCTCGACGCCGCCTCGCCATTGATGCGACTCTTGAGAACCTGAGAAGCCCGAAAGACGAGAACCTTGCGCGGAAGGATCGGAACCTCGGTGCCGGTTTTGGGGTTGCGGCCGACCCGCTCACCTTTCTGCCGGACAATGAAGGTGCCGAACGAGGAAATCTTCACTTCCCCCTCGCTGACCAGCGCATCGCCGATCTCGCCAAGGATTGAATCGACCAGTTCTGCCGATTCGCTCCGTGAAAGACCGATCTGCTGATACACGGCTTCGGCCAATTGCGCCCTCGTAACGGTACGTCCCGCCATGGATCCGCAGCTCCCTCGCCTCTCTCCGTTTCACACCCCGTCCGGCGTCGCCCGGACGCCGCTTTCCACTAAAAAAAAGCTAGATGACACAGTATGTTCCGTCAACAGGTGCGTAACATGCCGGAGGTCATGAATACAGCCATGAATACAGCGACGTACCGTGGATTCGAACATTCGCGCAACTCCTTCACGCTCAAGGCGAAACTATGATCGCCTCATCGCTTGAACAGGGTTTCCCCGAGATAGAGTGCCAGCGCCAGCCAGATACCCGCAAACGTCAACAGCCGAACGGGGCTGAGCGGTTCTCCGAAAAGGGCAACACCCATGATGAAGAGGACCGACGGAATGAGGTAGAGCGTCAACCCGACAACGCTATAGGGAAGGCAGCGGGCGGCGATGTTGAATGTCAGGAGCGGAATGGCGGTGACGATGCCGCCGAGCACGAGAACGAGCGTGGTCCATGGGCCATGCGCGAACAGCCCGAGTTCACCTCTGACCTGCAGCCAGCCGAGATATGCCAGCGCCACCGGAAGCATCATGAATGTCTCGACCAGCAATCCTGCTGCCGCGGGAATGTCCTGCGTCTTGCGCAGGATGCCGTAAATGCTGAACGTTGCGGCGAGCGACAGCGAAATCAGCGGCACCGCGCCAAGCTGCACGATCAGGTTGAGGGTCGAGAGCGCGGCGATGACGATCGCCGCAAACTGAAGCGGCCGCATGGGCTCGTGCAGGACGATAACGGCGAGAAGGACGGCGAAAAGCGGCGATATGAAGAAACCGAGGCTGACATCCAGCACCCGGCCGCTCTGCACGCCGATCACATAGACGAGCCAGTTTCCGGCAATGAGCGCGCCGGTAAGGGTGAGGACCAGCAACTGGCGGCGATTGCGCAGGATCGAGAGAAGGTCGGCGCGGATCCCGCCCAGCGCCAGCATTCCCAGCATGAATGCCGCCGACCAGACGACCCGGTTCGCCAGCACCTCGAAACTGCCGACATGACTGACGGCCTTGAATATGAAGGGAAAGGTGAGCCAGACGACCGTGCTCACCATGAGCGCCAGAAACCCCTTCCTGCGATCCTCCAACAGCGCGTCCCTTCAGCGGCAATAGCTCAACACGCTGTTAGCCTTCCCCCGATCCCGCGGCAAGCCGAACACTCTTCCTGCGACTTCTCGATCGTTGCAGAAAGGGAAACCGGCGCGAACTCGAGACCGCGCCGGCAACCCGCATCACCCGATGTCGCGATGTGTGGTCAATCGCTCTTGCTCAGGACTTGGGGTTGACCGCCCTCGACGGGCTTTCGGTTGGCAATGATGCCATCGCTGCTCGTGCGAGACCAGCTGCCTCCGCAAGATCCCTTGGGCGATTGATATTGTAGAAGGGATCGACCGGCTCGATGGGAAATGACGCTTGGGCGATCCGGAAACGCGCGGTCCAGAGATCGATCTTGCGCATGTCGTCTTCCACCATCGCCCGTTCCAGATCGTCGGCGAGACGCGCGTCCCACAATCCGACGACGGGATGTGTCCGGTCGGCGGACATCGCGCAGGCAAGGTGCGCGCCCGCCCTGTCGCGCGCCTCCTTGAGCCGCTCGCCCAGATCGGCGGGGAGAAACGGCGTGTCGGTCGGTACGCTCAGGAGCCAGGGGTGACCCGGACGATGCGCAAGTGTCCACCGCATGCCGGCGAGAATGCCGGCGAGCGGCCCGGCAAACCCCGGAACCGCATCCGCTTCGACCGGAAGCCCGAATTCGCGAAAGCGTGACGGATCGCCATTGGCGTTGATGACCAGCGCATCGACCTGCGGGCGCATCCGTTCGATGACATGGGAGATGAGAGGACGGCCGCCAAACGCGACGAGCGCCTTGTCGCCGCCGCCCATGCGCCGTGCCATCCCGCCGGCGAGCAGAACAGCCACCAACCCCGCCGCCTCGCCGGATGATCGCTCGATCATGGCTGCTTCCCTCCCTTCACCCTGTCAGCTGGCCGTTGCTGCGATGGACAGGCTCCCGGCCATACCGGCGAACCCACGCACCGCAACCACGCATCAAAGGCCATTTGTCTTTCCCGCTCATGCTCGTCTACTATCATCCGACCGCATCTGGCGAGAGCGGCATGGGGGAGGAAGCACGAATGGCAAGAGGTCAGCTCAAGGCGCTCATGACCGGCACGGGCCTCAGGCTCGGACATTATGTCGGGGAGTTCGTTACACCGGGCATAGGATACATGCTCAGGGAAGCCGGCTGCGCCTTCTGCTTTCTCGACATGGAGCACAGCGGCATGAGTTTCGACACGCTCGCAGCCGTATTGCGCTTCATGGAGGCGGCCGACCTAGCGACCATGGTCCGCGTGCCGAGCCATTCCAGCGACCATATCGCCCGCGCGCTCGATCTCGGCGCGGAGGGAATCGTCATACCGATGCTCGGTACTGTCGGAGAAGCGCAAGCGGTGATCCGCTCGATGAAATACACGCCGGCAGGTGCCCGCGGCGTAGCACCCGGACTGGGCAACGATCTCTATCGCATGCGGCCGGTCCTCGACATGTTCAAGGACAGCAATGATCAGACGGTCTTCGTTGCACTCATCGAAACGGAGGCGGGTATCGCCAATGTCGATGCCATCGCCGCGCTCGACGGAGTCGATTGCCTCTGGGTCGGCCATTTCGATCTCAGCTGCTCGATGGGCATTCCCGGTGCGTTCGAAGACCCTCGATTCATCGACGCGATGGCGAAGGTCAACCGGGCCGGAAAGGCGAATGGCAAGGCGCTGGGCCGCCTCGTCGGCACCACCGGGGAAGGTGTCGACCTCGCCGGCCAGGGCTGGAATTTCATATGCTACAGTGGCGATGTCTGGCTCTATCAGACAGCGCTTCGCCAGGGGCTCGATGCCATTCGCGACGGTGTCGGCAAGACCTGAGACAAAATGCCGGACCGGCGCCGGAAGCTCGAAGAAGAACAACAGGGGAGAAACTGTCGTGTCGTTTCGTGTCGCACTCAGCGGGGATTTCAGAAAGCCGGATGGCAGTCCGGCCTATCCGATGTTCGATCTCTCGCCGCTCGAGAATGATCCGCGTATCGAGGTCGTCCATGTCGATGCCGTCGACGGCGCAATCCCCGCATCCGCGCTAGAGGATATCGACGCGCTGATCCTGCTCGTGCCGCGCTTTTCACGGGGCAGCGTGCCGAAGAGCGGGCGGCTGGCCATCGTCGCGCGCTTCGGCGTCGGCTTCGATTCGGTCGACGTGGACGCATGCACGGATAACGGCATCGTGCTCTGCACCACGCCCGACGGTGTTCGCCGGCCGGTAGCCGTCGCCATCCTGACCTTTATCCTCGCCCTTGCCGGACGGCTCAAGACCAAGGACACGCTCGTCCGCAAGGGTCCTTCCGGCTGGGCGCAACGCAGCGAGCATATGGGCACGGGCCTCGTTGGCCGCACCCTCGGCCAGCTCGGCATCGGCAATATCGGTGCGGAGGTCTTTCGCATCGCCGAACCGCTCGGCATGCACTTCATCGCATACGACCCCTATGCCGACGAGACGGTGGCGAAAGAGCTCGGAATCGAGCTGGTGGATCTCGACACGCTTTTCCGCGAGGCCGATTTCCTCTCGGTGAGCTGCCCCTTGACCGAGGAAACGCGCGGTATCGTCAATGCCGAACGGCTCTCCCTGATGAAGCCCACGGCCTTCTTGATCAACACCTCGCGCGGGCCGACCGTCGACAAGAAGGCGCTGTATGATGCGCTCCGACAGAGAAGGATCGCAGGCGCCGGGCTCGACGTGTTCGAGGTCGAGCCGACTGCCGCGGGCGAGCCCA
>JAGREZ010000133.1 GCA_020446285.1 Geminicoccaceae bacterium | reverse complement strand
TTTCCTGATCGTTCAGGCTATTCCGCCTGAACGGGAAAAGCTGTAGGTTGTGCTGCAGGCAGCAACAGGATCTGGTTCGAATCAATGGCCGACCGGGACAGGGCCGGCATCAGGGCGCGCATCTACGAGCTGATCGAGGACGAGGACGTTCGCGGTCCGATGCGAACCGTCTTCAATTATGCTCTCATGGCCATCATCCTGCTCAGCGTCGGTGCCGATATCCTTTCCACGGTGGAGAGCATTTCCGTGCGCTGGAGATCGCTCCTGCGCTTCATCGAGATTTCCAGCATCTCGGTCTTCACGGTCGAATATGCCCTCAGGCTGTGGGTGTGTGTCGAGGATCGCGCCGGGCGTTACGACCATCCCGTTCGTGGCCGGTTGCGCTATGCGCTCACGCCGCTGAGCATCACCGATCTCGTTGCCATCCTGCCGTTCTATCTGGCATTGCTGCTGCCGCAGAACCTCATGATCCTGCGCATGTTCCGGCTGGTGCGCGTGCTCAAGCTCGCCCGCTATTCGCAGACGCTGACGCGCTTCCAGATCGTGCTCCTCAATCAGGGGCGGGCATTGCTCGCCGCCCTGACCGTCATGCTCGTGCTGCTCATCGTCAGCTCCGGGCTGATGTACACCGCCGAGCACGAAGCCCAGCCCGATGCGTTCGGTTCCATTCCGGCGGCGATGTGGTGGGCGGCGGTGACCATGTCGACCGTGGGTTATGGTGACGTCACGCCCGTCACCGTCCCCGGCAAGATCATCGCCAGTTTCGTCGCCATGCTCGGAATAGGCATGTTCGCACTGCCAACCGCGGTGCTCGGCGCCGGCTTCATGCAGGAGCAGCAGAAATCGGACCTGTCGAAGACCGCGGCACTGGTGGCGCGCACGCGCATCTTCGATCAGCTGTCGCCGGGCCAGCTCGCGGAGATTGCGGGCTCGCTGAGCATTCGCCGGCTTCCGGCACGATACACGATCATCCGCATCGGCGAACATCCGATCTCGATGTATTTCATCGATGAGGGCGAGGTCGTCCTGCGCAACGAGAGAACGCGCAGGATTCTGGGTCCGGGCGATTTCTTCGGCGAACAGTCACTTCTCGACGGCCGCACGCGGGAGTCCACGATCATCACCCTGACACCCTGCCAGCTGCTCGAACTGCGGGCGGAGGAATTCTACCGGCTGATCGGCAATGATCGCGACCTGCGCAGCGCCGTCATCGAAAAGGCCCGCGAGCGCAACAAGGACATCAACGGCTGAAATTGCGCGGCATGGCCTTTCCCGCTCATCCGGGGTCGTTGCCCCTGATTGTGCTCATGCCTGCGCCTTCTGTGTCCGCGCTGCGGTTACGGGCACTTCCAGCTTGTCGAGCAGCTCCTTCGGCACGATCTGCCAGAAATTCCCGATCTCGCGGTCGAATTCACGAAGCAGGCGGTCGCCGAGCGTGCTCTGTGTGGCCGCCACATGCCGTTCGATCAGTCCCTTCAGCACCCCGGCATAGTGATCCACCTCGATCCGCTGGCGGATCACCATGTCCGCATTGATGCGCTGTTCGAAGGTGTCGGCCGGATCCCAGACGAACGCCATGCCACCCGACATTCCGGCGGCGAAATTGTCGCCGACGGGACCAAGGATGACGGCCATGCCGCCGGTCATGTATTCGCAGCCATTGTCACCGCAACCCTCCACCACCGTCTCCGCTCCGGAATTGCGCACGGCGAAGCGCTCGCCGGCCCGGCCGGCGGCGAAAAGCTCGCCTGCGGTCGCACCATAGAGACAGGTATTGCCGATGATCGCATTCTCGTGCGGCACGAGCGGGCTCGACACCATCGGCCGGACGGCGATGCTGCCGCCCGAAAGCCCCTTGCCGACATAGTCGTTGGCGTCGCCGAACACCTCGATGCGCAGCCCCTGCACCGCCCATGCGCCGAGCGACTGCCCGGCCGATCCGCGCAGACGCACGGTCAGATGTCCCGGCTGCAGGCCGCGCATGCCATAGCGTTTGGTGATGTGCGCGGACATGCGCGTGCCGACGGCCCGGTGAACATTGCGCACATTGTAGGTGAGCTGCATCTTCTCGCGATCCTCGAGAAGCGGGCGCGCATCCTCGACCATCTGTGCGTCGAGCGTGTCCGGCACCTCGTTGCGCCCCTCGACGCCGCAATGGCGCGGCAACCCGCCGGAATCGATCTGGGCGAGGATCGGATTGAGATCGAGATCGTCGAGATCCTGGCTGCCCCGTCCCACCTGCTTGAGCAGATCGGCCCGGCCGACGGCCTCCGCGAGCGAGCGCAATCCGAGCGATGCCAGCACCTCGCGGACCTCCTCGGCGATGAAGGTCATCAGGTTGACGACCTTCTCCGGCGAGCCCGTGAATTTCGCGCGGAGATCATCGCGCTGGGTGCAGATACCCACCGGACAGGTGTTGGAATGGCATTGCCGGACCATGATGCAGCCCATCGCCACCAGCGACAGCGTGCCTATCCCGTATTCCTCGGCGCCCAGCAATGCGGCGATGACGATGTCCCGGCCCGTCTTGAGGCCGCCATCGGTACGCAGCACCACGCGATGACGCAGGCGGTTGAGGGTGAGGAGCTGGTTGGTCTCCGACAGCCCCATCTCCCACGGCGTGCCCGCGAACTTGATGGATGTCTGCGGACTGGCACCCGTACCGCCATTGTGCCCGGAAATGAGGATCACGTCGGCCTTGGCCT